>WFNC01000274.1 GCA_015488785.1 Flavobacteriales bacterium
AGTATGAATTTAGGAGATGCTTTCGTTTTTAGAAACCCTAACAATCCTGACGCCTATTTTAACGCTGTAAAACTAGGTCAATATGATGGTGATTTCGAAAACTTAGGAGCGACCTTAAATCTTACGGTAGATGAAGACGCTGTTATTGACCAATTCATTCATGCTGGAGATTTTAAAATTTACATGAAGATGTATGTTGACAGAGCCTTTACTGATGATTTTGCGATTATAAGAACGGACATGACCTTATCTGCTGAATTAATTAATGAAGAATAAAAAAATCTTTATTTAAAAAAAATCTTTGCGTAGTTCACTATTCAAAGATTTTTTTTTCTCTAAAATTACAAACATAAGATTTCAAAAATGGCAGAAAAAGAACTTAAATATTATTCTAAATCCGAAGAGTTAGCGAACGTTGTAACACATGGGACCGGATTAATTCTAAGTGTATTTGCATTGTTCTACTTGTTTTTTTTAGCGCAAACAAAAGGTGATATTGAACATACAATTAGTTTTACTGTTTTTGCTATAAGTATGATTATTTTATATTCTGCATCAACGCTTTATCATGCTACACAAGAACCAAAACTGCGAAGAAAATTAAACATTTTTGACCATGCTGCAATTTATATCTTAACCGCAGGTAGCTACACTCCTTTTATTATGATTGGTTTACATGGAACTTGGAAATGGACAATGTTAATTGTGATATGGACTATTGCTATTGGAGGCGTGACATTTAAATTGTTTTTTACTGGTCGCTTCAAGATACTATCGACAATACTTTACATACTAGCTGGATGGGTAGTTGTAGTCATGTATCAGCCACTGAAAGAAGGCGTATCAACAGAAATACTAAACTGGATTATTATTGGAGGAATTTCTTATACTGTTGGAGCTATCCTCTATATGATTAAAAAGCTACCATTTAACCACGCTATATTTCATATTTTTGCTTTGTTTGGTACAATTAGTCATTTTATTGCGACGACTCTTTTGGTTAATTTTTAAGTATTATAGGTTCGCCATATTCCTCAAATTTAAATATTACTGAAAGGCTTTGGGATAAAAAAAGTTACTCAGGACTCTCTGAAAAGCACGAGAAATAAGTATTTTCGCTGTTTCATTAGTTTTTTAGACTTTAAAATGCAAGGTTTTCTTTATAATACTAAGAATTTTAATGCAGTTGAATAGTCGTTAGCCTAAAAAACACATCCTATTTCGTTGCCTGCAACTCGCAGTATATGCATACAGCTTCGTTTTGTCGCCTCATATGATATGCTTTTTAGACTTTTTCAGTGAACCCTAAGTATATTCTGTTTTTAGAAAAATTTGAGATAAACTATAATAACAAATATTTGTTTGAATGGTAAAAATAAATTTATCACTCCTAACGGAGCTAAATAAAATAACCCAATTTACATTCCTACAAAGTTTTTGCTCCTCTGGAGCTGCAAAAACTAAATTCTAGAGGTTAAGCTCTTCATCATAAAAAATAGAACACTTTATATAGTACAAGTTTATTCACAAAACATTCTCTTTTAAGTAAATTTTAAGAAAAATAACCTCTATATTCATAAAAAATAATCAACCTTTGTTTTATGAGAATCTTAATCGTTGAAGATGAAATAGGAATCGCTAATTTTTTAAAGCAAGGATTAGAAGAAGAATCTTTTGTTGTCGATGTTGCTTACGATGGAAGTAAAGGGCTTCTACTGGCGCTCTCAGGCGAGTATGATTTACTTATTTTGGATTGGATGCTTCCAGAAAAAAGTGGCATTGAAATATGTACAACGTTTAGAAAAAACAACAAAAAGACACCTGTAATTTTTCTCACCGCCAAAGATACGGTAAAAGAAACTATTTTCGGATTACAAGTAGGGGCAAATGACTATATCAAAAAACCGTTTCATTTTGAAGAGTTACTCGAAAGAATCAGAGTACAATTACGTTCGAATATAGAGGAATTAGGTGAACTGACTTTAGGAACTATAAAGCTTGATTTGAATACATATCAGGTATCAAAAAATAATGTAGATGTCCCTTTGACACAAAAAGAGTTTTCTTTATTGGAAATGCTTATCCGAAACAAAGGTAAAGTATGTAAAAGATCTAGAATAATTGAAAGTGTATGGGATATTCATTTCGATTACAATACGGGAGTAATAGATGTCTATATAAATGCGCTTAGAAAAAAATTAAAACTGACAGGAGACGAAAATTACATACAAACAATAAGAGGAGTTGGATACATCGCAAAAGAATTATGAGTTTAAGTTATAAAAAAAGAATAGCAATCCGTTTTATGCTCGCTACAGCAATTATCATAGCGGTAGTATTTACGACTGTTTATTTTATTGTTCAGCAAACCGTTTATCAAAATTTAGATAATGACTTATCATTTGAAGCCAATAAGCACATAACAGAAATTGCTATTACAGACACAAATGTCCATTTTTTAAATAAAGATGAATGGGAAGAAAACGAACATAGAGAAGTACAAGTGAATCCTGTATTTATCCAAATTACAGATGCATCAGGGCAATTAATGGATAAATCTCCTAATCTAAAAGAAAATCAATTATCATTTAAAAGTTTCGACAGATATAAAGGTCACTTTAATGCAGTGTTAAACAACCGTACTATACGCCAAATTCAAATTCCTGTAAAAAAAGAAGGTAAAATTAGAGCTTTTATCATTGCTGCAATGTCTCTTGATTCAACTTTAATGGTCTTGAAAAATTTACAATTCACGCTATTAATATTATTTCCTATAATCTTGATTGTGTTATTCTTTATTTCATCCTTTTTAGCAGGTAGAAGTATTATGCCTGTCGTGTCGGTTATTAATACCACGAATCAAATTACAAAAAACAATCTAAACGAACGTGTGGAATTACCAGAAAATAAAGATATTTTATTTGACCTTTCTAGCTCTATTAATAATTTATTAGATCGAATTGAAAGTGCAATTAATCGTGAAAAACAATTTACTTCTGATGCCTCTCACGAATTACGAACGCCTTTATCGGTGCTGAGAGGCACGCTAGAAGTTCTTATAAGAAAACAAAGAACTCAAGAAGAATACGAAAATAAAATACAATTTAGTTTGATTGAAATTGACCGAATGTCTAAAATTATTGATCAATTGCTTGAAATTGCACGTTTTGACAATCATGATAATTCTAATTCAACCACGTCTATTTCTTTAATATCATTAATAAATCAAATTTTAGTGAGAAAGAATTTGAGTTTAGTTAAAAAGAATATAAAAGTTGATTTTGATCTTAATGATTTTGATGATACAATCAAGGTGAATGGTTTTTATGCTAATCTTATTTTTGAAAACATAATAGATAATGCGATTAAGTATTCTAATGATAATTCAGAAATAAAAATCGAACTACTCATTAAAGATAATGAAGTAGTATGTAAAGTAACAGATTTTGGTATTGGTATAAAGCAAGTAGATCTAGAGTTCGTCTTTAATCCATTTTTTAGATCAGACTCCTTAAATCATAAGCAAATTAAAGGCAGTGGCTTAGGCTTGTCCATTGCCAAAAAATCGGCTAAAGCTATAAAATCAGATCTAACTATTTCAAGTCAGTATGGCAAAGGAACTGAGGTTACCATCAATTTTAAGGAAATCTTAAGAGTTTATTAAGGATATTAAAAGGTAGTCGGAGCTACATTTGTTATAAGTTAAAAACTTTGATAAATGATAGATAAGATAATTAAGTTTAGTATTAAGAATAAGTTAATTGTACTGCTATTAACCTCTGCAATGGTAGGGTTCGGAGTTTATTCGCTCCTGAATATTCCTATTGGAGCTGTTCCCGACATTACCAACAATCAAGTTCAAGTCATTACTACATCACGAAATTTGGCAACGCAGGATGTCGAAAAATTTCTAACCGCTCCTGTTGAATTAGAAATGGCAAACTTGCCTAATGTTCAAGAAATACGTTCTGTTTCAAAATTTGGGTTATCTGTAGTTACCATTGTTTTTGATGATGAAATAGGTACATTTTTACCTCGTCAATTAATTGCCGAAAAAATTAAAAGCGCAGAAGAAAAAATCCCAACAGGTTTCGGAAGTCCTTTTATGGGGCCTGTCACGACAGGGCTTGGAGAAATTTATCAATACATTATTGATGTTGATCCTAACTATAAAAATGAGTATTCTATCACAGATTTACGAACTATTCAAGATTGGATCGTAAAGCGACAATTATCTGGTATTCCTGGAGTGGTTGAAGTGAACACTTGGGGAGGTTTTTTAAAACAATATGAAGTTTCGGTAAACCCTTCAAAATTAAGAGCTATGAACATTTCTATTACCCAAGTTTTTGGAGCTTTAGAAAAAAACAATAGTATTTCTGGAGGAGGATATATTGAAAAAGGAAACGAGAGTTTTTTTATTAGAGGAGAAGGTCTAGTAGGTTCTATTGAAGATATTGAAAACATAGTAGTCGATAACCGAAATGGAGTTCCTATTTTTATTAAAAACATAGCTAAAGTTGGTTACGGTGCCGCCAATCGATTTGGAGCTATAACGGCAAACGGACAAGGTGAAAAAGTACTTGGTCAAGTAATGATGTTAAAAGGAGCCGACCCTAAAAAAGTAATTGAAGCAGTAAAAACAAGAGTTGATGAAATTCAAGGTTCTTTACCAAAGGGAGTTCGAATTAATGCGTTCTTAGAAAGAAGTGAATTGATTGGTAAAACCACTTTTACCATTGCTGAGAATTTAATCTTAGGTTTTTTAATTGTACTTTTTGTAGTGATACTTCTGCTTGGTAGTTTTAGATCTGGGCTTGTTGTTGCCTCTGTCATTCCGCTTTGTATGTTGTTTGCACTTTCTTTAATGAATATTTTTGGAGTTGATGCTAATTTAATGAGCTTAGGAGCTATTGATTTTGGAATAATCATAGATGGAGCGGTAATAATAGTTGAATTTATAGCTTTTAAAATAACAGCTGAGACTCAGGCTATTAATAAATTACCAAAAGAAGATCGCGCAGAATATATCGACCAAATAACATTTGTTGGTGCTACCAAAATGATGCGATCTGCTATATTCGGACAAATAATAATCTTAATTGTTTTCATTCCAATTCTATCCCTTTCTGGAGTTGAAGGTAAAATGTTTATTCCAATGGCGCTGGTGTTTTGTTTTGCTTTATTAGGCGCTATGTTAATGTGTTTTACGTATGTCCCCGTTATTTCATCTTTGTTTTTAAAACCCACTTCTAGCAAGAGGAATCTATCCACAAGATTCGTTACCTTTTTAGAAAATTCGTATCAGCCAATTATTGTTTGGGCATTGAGAAAAAAAGGATTAATTCTTAGTAGTGCAGTTGCTTTATTAATTGGAATAGGGATACTTTTTTCAACCATGGGAGGAGAGTTTGTCCCCGTATTAGATGAAGGGGATTTAGTCATTCAACCCGTGCTAAAAACGGGAACATCTTTAACCAAGACAATTGAAACGACTACGGAAATAGAAAAAATTCTCCTAAAATTTCCAGAAGTAGAGCAAGTCGTGTCTAGAATAGGAGCTGCAGAAGTGCCAACAGACCCTATGTCAATGGAAGAAAGTGATGTTATAGTAAAATTAAAGCCCAAACAGACATGGACGACAGCTGAAACAAAAGATGTGTTAATTGATAAGTTTAAAGAGGCTTTACTTGAAATACCCGGTATTGATTACGAATTTACGCAGCCAATAGAAATGAGATTTAATGAATTAATAACAGGAGTTAGGTCTGATTTAGCAATAAAAATTTTTGGCGAAGACCTAGATGTTCTGTATAAAAAAGCATTAGAAATAGAAAAAGCAATTCAAAACGTAGCGGGCGCATCTGATATTATTGTAGAAAAAGTAGCAGGACTTCCTCAAATGTCAGTAAAATATGACAGGGCTAAAATTGCAAAATATGGTTTAAACATTGAAGACTTAAACAATATACTAACAATGGGTTTTGCAGGTAAAACAGCAGGAAATGTTTTTGAAGGAGAAAAGCAGTTTGATTTAGTTGTACGCTTCGAAAATCAAAACAGAAGAGATCTTGAAAGTATAAAAACAACTTCTGTATTGTTACCAAATGGAAGTCAACTTCCTTTCAGTGAGTTTGCAGAAATAAATTACACCAAAGGACCTGCTAAAATATCCAGAGATGATACAAAACGTAGAATTGTAATCGGTGTTAATGTTCGGAATAGAGATTTAGAATCTGTAGTAAAAGATATACAAGATATTATTCAAGCACAAATTAAATTCCCAGCAGGTTACGCTGTTCAATATGGAGGGCAATTTGAAAATTTACGCTCAGCGAAAGCAAGATTAACCATTGCCGTGCCTATTGCATTAGTCTTGATCTTTTTCTTACTCTATTTTGCTTTTAATTCCATAAAAGAAGCGCTAATGATTTACAGTGCAATTCCATTATCTGCCGTAGGAGGAGTATTATTCTTGTACATGAGAGATTTGCCTTTTAGTATTTCTGCAGGAGTAGGATTTATAGCATTGTTTGGAATTGCGGTATTGAATGGTATTGTATTAATAGAAGAATTTAAGGAGCTAAAAGAACAGGGCATTAAAAACCTGAATCGTAGAATTATAATAGGGACAAAAAAACGATTACGACCTGTTTTATTAACTTCTTCTGCGGCAGCGTTAGGGTTCTTACCAATGGCAATTTCGACTAATGCTGGCGCAGAAGTGCAAAAACCATTGGCTACTGTAGTTATTGGAGGTTTGATAACTGCTACGCTACTCACTTTAGTTGTGCTGCCTGTTTTGTACTCAATATTTGACAAAAAAATAAAGAAACCAAAATTTAAATTAGGGAACAAAATAGGAGCTTCTATCGTTTTACTTTTATTGTCTAATACAATGATGTTTGCTCAAAATAAAATTTCATTAGAAAAAGCAATAGAATTAGCTGTTGAAAATAATAAGTCTTTAAAAGCATCTACAAATCAAATAACAATGAACAAGCAATTGGAAGGAACAGCCTTTGATATTGATAAAACAGAAGTTTATTATAATTTTGATCAAAATAATATAGCCCCAAACAATATTCCATTGAATGTTTGGGGAATAAATCAATCACTCAAATTCCCTACAATTTATGGGGCTCAAAAAAGCGTTTTAGAAACAAACACCAATTTATCGGAACAATCCTACTTGATTAATGAAAATATATTAAAAAAAGAAGTTTCTAAAAATTACTTTTCGATTGTATATTGGAATTCATTAATTGAAAATTATACATCATTAGATAGCCTCTATCAAAAAAATGCGTTGAATGAAATCAAAAAATACAAATTAGGTGAAACGAATAATTTAGAAAAATTGACAGCCATAACCAAACAAAAAGAAATTGAGCTACTACTAGAACAAAGTAAGGCTAATTTGAGTCAAGCTTTAACTCGAATTAACATTTTAATTCAAGCTGATACATTTTACAATATAGAAATCAATGAGCCTAAGCTAATTGATATAGTTTCTTTAGATTCTGTTTCTAACCCCGTATTAAAATACAAGTTATTGGAAGTTAAAAAGTCAGAACAACTGTTAAAAGTAAACAAACAACAATTATTACCAGATTTAACGTTAGGAGTTTTTCAAGGGTATAATAATGGATCTTTTCCTAATAAATACTTAGGAATCCAGGCTGGAATAGCCATTCCTTTATTTTACAAATCGGACAAATCAAAAATCGATGCATCTAAAACAGAAATGTTGATGAAGGATAATCAGTACGAAGATTATATGCATCAGCTAAGTGGGAAATATGAGCTATTGTTATCAGAATTAGCAATGAAAAAGTATGAGCTTGAAACCTATGATTTATTTGGAAAAGAATTGGCGAATGAAACGATTATGAACGCAAAAAAATCCTATCAATCGGGTAACATCGATTTTTCACAGTATGCCTATTTGCTAGATAATGCAATGACAATAAAAACTAATTATATAAAAAATAGATACTTGTATAACTTAACCGCTTTAGAACTAAACTACTTAATAAAATAATCAAATGAAAAATATTTTAAAATTAATAGCATTCGCAATCATTAGTATTTTGACGTCTTGTAACGGAGGCGAAAAAGAAGCTCCAACTATACTAATAGATGAAACAAAGCCAAACAACAAGCTAGATTATATAACGGTATCTGAATCTCAATTTAAATCTAGTAATATGCAACTGGGAAAAATGAGTCAACAACAATTTTCAGAAGGACTAAAAACCAATGGGAAAATTGGAATTCCGCCAGACAACAGAGCTTCTGTAAGTGCCTATTTTGGAGGTTATATAAAAATGATATCTTTAATAGAAGGACAAAAAGTAAAAAAAGGACAAACTCTTTTCACGCTTGAAAACCCTGACTATATCGATATTCAAAAAAACTATTTAGAATATAAAGATAAGTTAGAATATTTAAGATCAGATTTTGAAAGACAACAAGAATTAGCAAAAGATAACGTGGTCTCTCAAAAAATATATTTAAAAGCAAAAACAGACTATGAAATAGCCTTGGTAAATTTTGAAGCTTTGAAAAAGAAATTAAAACTAATGAATATTAATTCTACAAATCTATCGAGTTCTAATTTACAATCAATAATTAGTGTTGCGTCTCCAATAAATGGCTACGTTACGGCTGTTAACATTTCAAAAGGGATGTTTTTAACCCCTTCTGATATCGCAGTAAAAATAGTCAATTTAGATCATATTCATATCGAGTTGAAAATTTACGAACAAGATTTATCCAAAGTAAGCATAGGACAGTCGGTTAATTTTAAATTACAAAATGACAATACAATTTACAAGGCAAAAGTTCATTTGATTAACAAAGTAATTGATCAAGAGACTAGACAGATAAATATACATTGTCACATTGAAGACAAAAAACAAACTAATTTGTTTACTCCTGGAATGTATGTAGAAGCAGAAATAATCACACAGAGTAAAAATGGCAATGCATTATCAGAAAATGCTATTGTTAATATCGAAGACTCATATTATGCTTTATTACTTATTGAGCAAAAGAACAACGAATATATTTTTGAAAAAACAAAGCTCAACATTGGTAATCACCAAAATGGAATGGTTGAAATTTTAAATAATAATTTAATTGAAAAGTCACCAACTTTTTTAACGCGAGGAGCATTTAACTTGATTAGTGAATAAGTTATGTTCTAAACAAATAGCTTTACATTTTTTTTATATTTTTAGAAATTTATTCATCCGAATAAAATATCTATGCTAAAATATTCCAACATTCTTTTTCACTCTCTTAATTCGCTCATTTTCAGTTTGGTTAGAACTAATCCTACAAAAAATTGCGAAGTTCTCCTAGGTCTTTTTCTTCATCTACATCTGTTAAGGTTGGTAGTAGAAAATAGGTTTTGTTTTGTTCTTTTATGCA
Organism: Flavobacteriales bacterium; assembly: GCA_015488785.1. Lineage (GTDB taxonomy): Bacteria > Bacteroidota > Bacteroidia > Flavobacteriales_D > Parvicellaceae > S010-51. The sequence goes on from WFNC01000274.1 coordinate 9,439, forward strand.
TAAAATAGTATCTAACAGTACGTTTTCGGTACTCCAAACCATGTTTTCAAATACGGCTTTGTTTCGTTCTTTCATTCCTATTAAGTAATATCCGCCGTCTTTTGCGGGGCCTAGAACGTAGTCGAAGTTTGATAAGGATTCGAATGCTTTTTCGATTATAGATTCGTTTATTTCGTAACAATCACTGCCTATGACGACTACTTTTTCGGCTCTTTCGCCAAATGACTCTTTAATTCCTGCGTACATTTTATCGCCTAAATCGCCTGAAGCTTGAAGTCGTTTTTCGAATTTTGAGGACTCAAATTCGTCATTTGAGGCGATAAAATTGGTGTAATATACTTTTCGTAATGCTGAAACTTTTGCCGAAATTGTGCTTGTATGGTGTAACAATGCTTTGTAAATATAAAGCGCCTTTTCGGCTCCTATAGTTTTGGCTAATCTTGTTTTTACTTTTCCTAATTCTGTGTTTTTTACAAAAAGTAATAATTGTTTTTCTCCCATTGTATGAACTGTACTAGCTTGTTGTTTTTTGCGTTAGGGATAGAAACGTTAGCTTTTTGGTTGAAACAAATTAGTTAATCTTGCCTAAAAAGAGCGATTTTATGAGCTCCTTTTTGGGTTAGATTGACTTTTGTTTTAACCAAAAACTAGAAGTGTATAGCCCGTTAAAACGCCCAAATTAATTTTGACCTTTCTGCGTATTATTTTCTTATTGGTCGCTAAAATTAAATAAAACTTACGGAATATCAGCTATTATATTTCAAATCGAGGCAAGTTATTGAGCTATTCTCAAATATATTTCATTTTTTTAACAAATTAAGACCTTTATATCTCTACAGATGTTTACTTTTGCAAACTGAAATAAAAAAGACAAACCGTTTATTAATAATAGAACAAATGGATAAGAATACACTTACTGGATTAATGCTGATTGGAGCTATTTTGCTTGGATTCTCATATTTTAACACCAAAGAATTGAAAGAACAGCAAGAGGCTGAGATTTCGGAGCATGAATTGGTTAAAGATAGTGCTCAGAAACAGTTGGAAAACATCATGAAACATGAAGGACTTGAAGAAAAAAGTGTTTCAAATGAGATTACTGCTTCGTCGCTAATGAATAGTCCAAGTTTTATGCTTTCGGTACCTGAAGATGTAAAAGCAGATTCTTTGAAATTGGTTCACTACGCTGATAGTGTTGCGACTTTGAAGCAATTGGTTGCCGAAGAAGCGCAGAAAAATAAAATGGAGGGAGAATATGGCATATTTTATCCATCGGCAGAAGCAAAGCAGGAATATTTTACTTTAGAAAATGATAAATTAATTGTGACGTTGACCAATAAAGGTGGGCGAATTGCGAATGTAAAATTGAAGAAATATCAATCTTATGATGATTATATGAATTCGGAAGATAGTATTCCTGTTCAATTGTTTGACGAGCAGACATCTAATCAGTCTTTGCAGTTTTTGAACAATGGGAAGATGATTGATACTAAAAATTTGTTTTTCAAAGGTGAACTTACGACTGTTGAAGACGAACAGATTTTAACTTTTACTGCTCCGACAAACGATCCAAATAAGTATTTGCAATATACATACAAAATATTGAAAGGAGATTATGATGTTGATTTTCAAATCAACTATGTGAACTTACAGTCTGATATAAATTTGGGTGATGTAAAAATGAACTGGGCAATGCAGGGTCTTTCTACAGAAAAACTAACTTCTGACGAAAGACAAATTACTTGTGTAATGTTTCGCCCTTTTGACGAAAAACGTGATTACATTAGAGAAAGAGGTTCTGACGAAGTTGAACTAGAATCGCCTACAAACTGGATTGCTTACAAGCATAAATTTTTTACTTCGGCTTTGATTATTGCCGACAAGGACTTGTCTGAAGGAACGTTGGCTCAAACTCAATTGGAGGGAGACAAATACACCATTGCTTACAATGCTGATTTAAAATTACCTGCTCGTTCTGTTATTGATTTGAAATTCTTTTTTGGACCAAATGACAATGAATTATTGAGTTCTTTCGACAATGGAATGGACGACATTATAAACCACGGTTGGGGAATATTTGGATATGTAAATAAATGGATGATTCGTCCAATTTTTAACGTTATAAACTCTTTAGGATTCAACTTAGGTTTGGTGATTATTTTGGTGACTTTAATTGTAAAAATTATTATACTTCCATTGACTTACAAGAATTATGTTTCTTCTGCAAAAATGAGGGTTTTGAAACCTGAAGTTGAAGAGATAAACGAACGAATGAAAGATGCTGACGCGATGAAACGTCAACAAGAAGTCTCGAAGCTCTACTCCCAAACAGGCGTAAATCCCATGGCAGGTTGCGTCCCCATGCTGATTCAAATGCCAATTTTGTTAGCGGTATTTAGATTCTTTCCTGCTAGTATTGATTTGAGGCATGCTAAGTTTCTTTGGGCGGAGGATTTATCTTCTTACGAATCGGTAATGCAATTGCCTTTTACTGTTCCTTTAGGCTATGGAGATCACGTTAGTTTATTTGCTATTTTGATGGCGATATCTACATTGATTTATACTAAAATGAATAGTGGACAAATGGCTCAACCTACTCAACCAGGAATGCCCAACATGAATATTATTATGTACATGATGCCGTTTATGATGTTGTTTTTCTTTAACTCTTACTCTTCTGGTTTAAGTTTTTACTACTTGTGTGGTAACTTAATGAACATCGGGATTATGTTTGCAATAAAAACATATATGATTGATGAAGATAAGATAAAAGCTCAACTGGCAGACAATAAGAAAAAACCACCAAAGAAAAAATCTAAATTCCAACAGAGAATGGATGAAATGGTAAAACAGCAACAAGCGGACGCTAAGGCTAAGAAAAAATAGAAGAATACATTTTATGTACAATGTACAAAGTATTATGTACAATGTTTTTTGATTTTTTGCTAGTTGAATAATACATACTCTTTTTTAGATGAAAACACTTCCAAAACTTCAATTTATAACGCAACCTGTCGCAAAGTATTCTACTTCTGAACTTATTGAACAAGCTTGTTTGGGGGGAATAAAATTGATTCAATTGCGTTTAAAAAACGTTACTGAAAACGAAATATACCGTGAAGCGAAATTAGGTGCAGAAATTTGTAAAAAACATAAAGCGACTTTTATTCTTAATGATTATCTTTCGATTGCTAAGGATTTAGATTTGGATGGTGTTCATTTGGGAAAAACCGACCGCTCTCCTATTTTGGCAAGAGAAATTTTAGGGAAATCAAAGTTAATTGGTGGAACTGCTAATGAGTATGCTGATATTCTAAATTTAATAAAAGCTAAGGTAAATTACATTGGATTGGGACCTTTTCGCTTTACTAAGACCAAAGCGGTTTTGAGTCCTACATTGGGATTGGATGGTTATTCGGAAATTATTAAAAAATTAGAAGACTTCAATTGCCCTCCAATATATGCTATTGGAGGAATTGAAAACGACGACATAAACCCGATTTTAGAAACAGGTGTTTATGGTATTGCTGTTTCGGGATTAATTGCAAATGCAGATGATGTTGTAAAGGCATCTAAAGAGATATTAGAATTATTTTAGTTTACTTTCTATCTCTATTTTCAAATATTCGAAATGCTTTAACAAGCAACAACCTTTTTATCTTTCATGTACAATAGAAATAGACTAGGTTTTTCATAGCCTAATTTCTCTAGTAGTTCTCCGTATTCTTTAATCTGTTTTTTGTGTATTTTTCGCTCTGCTCCTGTTTTATAATCAATTACAATGACTTGGCTAGGTGTTAGAATAATTTTATCTGGACGATAAGACTGTCCTGTTTCTGCTACAATTGCGTTTTCGTTTAACACTTCTGAATTTTCTAATTGATACCAACGTTGAACATCTTCTAAAGCTAAACAATTTTGAATAGCTGTACGAACTTTTTCTTTAAACTTTTCTGGTAATATTCCTCGTGTAATAGCTTTGTCTATTGCTGCATTTAACTCGCTTGGATGATTAAAATTGGCCCAAATATAATGAACCGCATTTCCATATTCTCGTTCATCGAGTTCTGTCAATTCTATTTCCAAAGCATTTCTATCGAGACTCAAAGCTAAGTTGTTTCTCCACGTTTTTACTTTTGGACCTTCGTAAGTTGTTTCTTCAATTATAATTTCTTTTTCTTCTTCTTTTTCTCGAATTCCAAAAACTAATTTTTTCTTATCTTTATTGTAATTCTCATGCGCTACAATTTCTGCTACAATTTGACCGTAAACATCTTTTGTTACTTTTTCTGAAGCGACTACGTACATCCTTTTTTCGGGACGTGTGAATGCTACGTAAAAAAGATTAATATTATCTAGTGTTATGTCTTCTGTTTCTTTTTCGAAAACACTTTCTAGTTTATATTGACCCAACGCTTTTTTGCTAATTGGAGCGATGTATTTGGGAATTTCATATTCCACAAGTCCTTCGGTATTAATCCAAGTATAATTAACAAACTGGTTGTTTTTGTTAACCCAATCGGCAAAAGGCATAATCACTACAGGATATTGTAATCCTTTGGATTTATGAATTGTTGTAATTTGAACTGCTTCGGTGTTCCCTCCAATATTAACTGGTATTCGCCCTTTATTGTCTTCAAAATAGTCTGTAAATTCTTGTAGTGAAGAAGTGTTTCTTTTGGTGTAATTTTGAATTGTATTCAACAGTTGATCTAAGTAAGAATCAAATCGATTTAGGCTAAAGGTTTCGTAAAGATAGATTGTTTTGTCGTAGAGGTTTAACGAATCAAAATAAGATGCATTATAAGCTGGATATTTTTCAGCTAAGAATGCATCGAAATTAATTGATACGCTACAATGCTCTTTCTCGGGGTTGGGAACCCTCCATTTTTCATGTACTTGTGAAAGGTGTGTTTCTTTTTCTAAAAACTGTAAACATTTCAATATTGCATGTTCATTTTTAGCATTTAACACTGTTTCAAAAAATGAAACAATAAAATTAACCGCACTAGAACTACCGAGAACAATACTATCGGAAGATACAACTGGAATGTTTCGATCGGATAAATAGGATGCGATCAATTTCCCGTCTTTATTTGTCTTGGTTAAAATGGCAATATCACTATAAGAAAAACCATCAGCCAAACATTCTTCGATGTATTGAATTGTTAATTCCAATTTTTCATCTTTCATCTCTGCTTTTGTTCCTTCCAATAATTGGTAAGAAACATAACCGTCTTTTGATTTTTTTACATTTTGATTTACACCTTCATAAATTCTCTTCAGGGTTTCAGAATCTGATTTTGAGGCTAGGTTAGAAAATAACCAATTGTTAAATTCAATTATATTTTTATATGAGCGCCAGTTATCTTCTAGGTTTTGAACTATTCCAGAGTTATTAAATGTTTGATTAATTGCATAAAGATCAAAAAACTCTCCTTTGATAGCTGGTAAATCTATAAATTGGTTTACTTCTCCCCCACGCCAACGATAAATGGCTTGTTTTGCATCTCCTACTATTAGGTTTTTATTTCCACTTGAAAGCGAATCATAAACCAAAGGCACTAAATTATTCCATTGTAATTTGGAGGTGTCTTGAAACTCATCAATTAGAAAATAACTATATCTATTTCCTATTTTTTCATAAATAAAAGGTGCCGGTTCGTTTTGAACAACATTACTTATTATCTCATTAAAATCGTTTAAGAAAACAATATTACTCTCTTGTTTTATTGACAATAGCACTTTATTTATTGAATTTAATAACGAAAAGCCAATAAAGTTTTTATCAAAAGTTCGTTGAGTCATATACTCATCGTGCAGTTCTAACAACTTAACGGTACTCTGAATTAAAACAGGTTTGATTGCATCTATCCCCGATTTAATAAATGCCTTAGCTGATTTGGAATACCAATTATCTTCAGCTATTTTTTTAACCATAGTCTCCGATACATTTACTGTATCAATCTGATTATTGACAAATGCGTGATACATTTTTCCAAAACCGTTTTTACCACCAGCTAAATTGTAAATATCTAATCCCTGCCCTTCAATCAAATCAATTGTTTGTTGGGACAATGTTTCAATCTCTTTTTTTAGGTTCGAAATTTTATCTTTTATTTCTTTTTGAATTTTTATAAAATAAGATAAATCAACTTCTTTTAGCTCTTCCAACGCTTTTTTACCATCTTCTTTTTGCAGTATTTGAGATAATTTGTTTAACTCTTTCTCTACATCTCCTGTTTCACTATTGTCTATCAATTGCTCCGAGAATTGGACTAAATATTTTGTTAAATCTTTATCTGTTCCAACTTCGCTCAATAACAAGTCTATACTTTTGGCTACAAACAAATTGACATCCGATTCCAATTCAAAATTCATTGCTAATCCTAACTCTCTCGTAAAAGAACGTATAATTCGATGTATAAATTTATCAATTGTCAAAATATTAAATTCTCCATAGTGGTGAATTATATTATCAAATATAGTTTGACTTCTATGTGCTATCTCACTCGGTTTAATTGGAACGACTTTTAGGTAATCTTCAAACAAGGGCGTTTGTGTTCCGATAGACAATTCTTTGAGTGTTTCTAGCACTCTATCTTTCATTTCATTGGCTGCTTTATTGGTAAAAGTAATTGCCAATATTTTTTTAAAAAGTAAGGGATCTTTAGAATTTAACAAGATAGATATATACTCTTTCACTAAGGTATAAGTTTTTCCTGAACCTGCTGATGAACGAAATATTTTTAAGGGTTTGTCTGTTGTCATTTTTTACATTTAATTGGAAGTCTAAATATAAGAAAAATTGACAAAAATACACCTATATCTGAGTTTAATCAAAGTTTTTTATTGTCATTTTATTTGTTACATTCTCCGCTATTAACACTATTTCTAATTTTCTAATTACTTCACACAACTATAAATAGTAGCAATACCTCCAGATACTAAATCTTGTTTTACGGTTTTAAATCCTACTTTAAGTAATATATCTTCAAACTCTTTTCCTTCTGGGAATGCCTCTACTGATTCGGGAAGATAAGTATAGGCCGTTGCATCTTTAGAAATTGCTTTTCCTACTTTGGGCAAAATATATTTTGAATAAAAATTAAAACCTTGTTTTATTGGAAATTTCTTTGGTTTAGAAAACTCTAATATTGCAGCTATTCCATTTGGTTTTAAAACACGTAACATTTCTCCTAATCCTTTTTCTAAATTCTCAAAGTTACGTACACCAAATCCAACAGTTATAGCGTCAATAGAATTACTGTCAAAAGGTAAATTTTCTGAATCTCCATAATCTAAAGTTATGATATTCTCTGCTTTGATCTTATTGATTTTCACTCGTCCTTTAGCTAACATTCCTTTCGAAATATCAACTCCAATAATTTCACTTGGTTTTAACTTTAAAGCTTCTATAGCAAAATCACCTGTCCCTGTTGCAATATCTAATATTTTCTTAGGATTGTGTTTTCCTATAATTTTAATTGCTTTTTTTCTCCACAACTTATCTATTCCCATAGACAAGAAGTGATTTAAAAAATCATACTTTTCAGATATGTTATCAAACATTTCTGCTACCTGATCTTTTTTTGATTTATCAGACTCTTTATAAGGTGTTACATTTTTTGACATATTACAAATTTATAACTTATTGTTTAATAATTGATATTCTTACTTAATTATTGTTTTCTAAAACCAAAAAAAAGAGCTTACGAAAATACGTAAACTCTTTTTAAACTTCTTTAGTGTACTAATAATCAACTAGTATATTAGTTTTCTTTTTAATTCAAGATAATTCTTTTAACAATATAAGAATTATTCTCTCCTATTATTTTCACCATATAAACGCCTCTTTCTTTGTCAGACAAATCAATTGAATGAGATTTAGTAGCGATTACATTTGAATAAACGACTTTACCAATTACGTTATAAATGATAACCTCAACTTTCGAGTTTGAAGAAATTTTAATCACTCCTTTTGTTGGATTAGGCATAACAGAAATATCATTTTCGTTTAACACTTCATTAATCGCAACATTCTGCATATCGAAACTACCTGTTGCAGAGCATCCATTAAATGCAGTTGTAACTACAGAATAAGTTCCATTTTGAGAAGGTGTAATATTTTGATTTGTCTCTCCTTGAATCACACTTCCATTATAAGACCATTGATAATTACTTCCTATAGACGAAACTAAATCTCCGTTACTTTCTGTCACTGTAATAATAGGAGTTGCTTTTACAGATAAAGTCAAATTCACTGTACTATCACATCCATTAGCTGTTGTAAAGACTTCAGAATATGCTCCACTTTGAGTTAACGTTTGAGTTCCTAAAATATACGACTCTCCTTGGCAAATTTCCTCAACAAAAGTAGAATCTCTTACATCTTCAAAAGTAATATTCAATGTTACTGTACTGTCACAACCATTAATCGATTGTAGCGTTTCAGTATAAACCCCATCTTGTGTTAATGTTTGTGAACCAAATACATAAGAAGTAGCACAAACTGTTTCTGTTGAATTCGTTGTGTAAGCTTGTTCTACTACCAAAGTTAAAGTAACTACACTATCACATCCTGCAACATTTTGAAGTGTTTCTGTGTATGTTCCTGCTGTAGTCAATGTTTGTGTTCCTAATACATATGAACTTCCCGAGCAAATTGTTTGTGAAGTTGTAACACTTTCGTTACAATTACCTCCATTACTACAATTTGATGTGTGCGTTCCTAAATCTGTAATAACATCTTGAGCTAAAGCATTCCATTCTATAGAAGGATCGAATGTAGCAGGATTTGTAGTAACACCTCCTTGTACAGTAGTTTTTCTAACTAAAGTCATATCTTTAGTAGAGACTGAACCTCCTACCCAATCACTACCTGGATCCTCTCCGATCTTACCAATTAAATCAACCATCTGAGTTGAACTCTTAACTAGCGCAACAGCATCATCTCCATTAAAAGTCAATTGAGCTGAATTCATTGAAGCTAAGCCTAATATACTAGAGTTTGCTCCTGAATTTGCAATTACAAAAGTTGAATTAGAGGCAATACTACCTGTCAATGGTATTGTTGAAGTTGCAGTTGAAGCTCCATTTGCATAAATTTCAATTGAATAAATACTCAAGTTAATTGCCCCTCCCGAAGGATTGTAAATTTCAATTGCTTTGTTATTCGCTGATCCTTCTAGATATTCAGAGAAAAATAACTCACTACATCCTTGACTTCCTCCTCCATTTACTGTTATCGTAACATTATCTTGGTTTTGACATCCATTAGCATCTGTACCTGTAACAGTATAAGTCATCGTTGTTGACGCTGTAAAAGAACCACCATCTGCAACTCCATTGTCCCAAGTATAACTAACTCCTCCTGATCCCGATAAAGTTACAGAAGTACCTGCGTTAACCGTTTGGTCTGCTCCTGCCGAAATAGTAGGCAAAGGATTTACAGTTAATGTTAGTGTTACAACACTATCACAACCTCCTACATTTGTAAATGTTTCGGAATAAGTACCTCCTGTAGTTAAAGACTGAGTTCCAAATTGATAAGTACTTCCTTGACAAACGCTTTGAGTATCTGTTGTATTATCTGGCGTACATCCATTAGGAGTACAAGTCACATTCAATGTATAAGCT
>WFNC01000275.1 GCA_015488785.1 Flavobacteriales bacterium
TTTTTTTCCAACGCTTCCAAAAAACTACAACAATTAGTAAAATAAATTATCTCTAAAAAAGAGATATTAAATAAATTCTATTATTTTTGTTTTTTGTAAATAATTCAAACGAAATGAACAGAATTAAAGAAGTTTTGGAAGAAAAAGGAATAAAACAGAAGTGGCTTGCCGACAAACTCGACAAAAGTTACAATATGGTTAATTCTTATGTGCAAAACAGAAAACAACCAAGATTGGAAGTGCTTTACAAAATTGCGGAAATACTTCAAGTAAACGCAAAAGACTTATTGGTAGATAACGAAAATAAAAAGGGTAAATAATATGACTAAAGAACAAAAAATCACAGGAAATATAACACCACCAAATAAAGATTTGGAAACGCTAAAAAAACATTTCCCACAATGTTTTGACAAAAGCGGAAACCTTGACTTTGAAAAGTTTAAAAAGCAACTTTCTGCAACCGAAATAAACTTTTCTAAAGAAAGTTACGGAATGGATTGGCTCGGAAAATCTTATGCTCGACTTTTAGCAACAGACGAAACCACTACCCTTTTAAAAGAAGATGAAACTTTTAACCAAAAAAAAGAAAACGCAAACTCTGAAAACCTACTTATAAAAGGCGATAATTTAGAAGTGCTAAAGCACTTATCAAATGCCTACTACGAAAAAATAAAAATGATATACATTGACCCACCATATAACACAGGTAGTGATGGTTTTGTATATCAAGACGACCGAAAATTTACCAAAGACGAATTACAAGAATTGGCAGGAATAAGTGAAGAACGTGCCAAACGCATTTTAGACTTTACCCAAAGCAAAAGCAACAGTCATTCTGCTTGGTTAACTTTTATGTACCCACGATTGTATATTGCCAAACAACTTTTAAAAGAAGATGGCGTTATTTTTATTTCTATTGATGACAATGAAGTGGCACAATTAAGGCTTTTGATGGATGAAGTTTTTGGAGAGGAGAATTTTAGAGGTGAAATTATACGTGCAACAGGAACAACCACAGGACAAACTGCAAAAAAAGTAGGTAGTTCATATGATACTTTACTTTGTTATTCAAAGACTGATTATTTTGAATTTTCAGGTATAAATTTAAAAGGTAAAGATTTGAATAGATTTAACAATGATGATAATGATGGAAAAGGAAAGTATGCTTTATTACAATTAAGAAAAACAGGAAATGCTGATAGAAAAGAAGATAGAGAAGGTATGTTTTTCCCAATAATGTCACCAGATAACACAGAAGTATATCCTGTTGGACCAACCAATTATTTAAGTAGATGGAGAGTAGGAAAAAAAACATATGAGACAATGATTAAAGAAAACTTAATTATTTGGAAAAAAGAAGATTTGAGTGATGTCAAAGAAATTTTTATTGGAGAAGAAAAATATAAAACAATTTGGAAGCCTTATGTTAAATATTATCTAGAAGGTAGAACAAAAAAAGTTTCAAATTTATGGACAGATATTGATGGCAATAAAAAGGGCAGTATTGAAATCAAAGATTTATTTGGATTTAGTGCATTCTCTAACCCCAAACCTATTGATTTTATAAATAAAACAATTGAAATTAGTGATATAATAGATGAAGATATAATTCTCGACTTCTTCGCAGGTTCAGGAACAACAGCAGATGCTGTAATGCAACTCAATGCAGAAGATGGCGGAAATAGAAAATTTATTTTAGCACAACTACCTGAACTCATAGACCAAAAAAACAATAAAACGGCTTATGATTTTGTAAAAAATGAGTTAAAAGTAGCAATACCTACCATTTTTGAAATAACTAAAGAACGACTTATTCGTGCTTCTAAAAAAATACAAGAAGAAAACAAAGACAAAGATTTATCAAATCAAGATTTAGGTTTCAAGATATTTGAGACAATGCCAATATGGGAAGATTACAATTTTGAAGCAGACGAGTTGGATGCACAACAAATGTTACTTTTTGACGAAAGCAAACTTACTAAAGAAGATATAAAAGCCTTGTTAGTTACTTGGAAAACCTATGATGGTGTTTCGCTCACACAAACCATACAAGAAACAGATTTAAGCGGTTATACCGCACATTATAGTAATGGTAAATTATACTTAATGGATAAAGGTTTTAAAACTGAAAACTTAAAAACACTATTAGAAAAAATAGATAGTGATAAAGATTTTAATCCAACAACCATCATTGCATTTGGTTATCATTTTGACAGTAAAAACTTACGGGAAATTAGTGAAAATATTAAGTCTTATGCCAATAAAAAGAGTATTGATATTGACTTTATAACAAGATATTAATATGAAAGGATTTAATTTTGAAAAAAATCTACAGCATCAAACACAAGCGGTAAAAAGTACTGTTAATGTTTTTGATAATTTAGAGGTAGAACAAGCCAAAGGTGTTGACAAGCAATTTATTAATCCTGTCTTAAAAATTTATGATGGTAATAATACTTATCCTAAAAATATTTTAGAATTACAAAAAGTAAATAATATTGATGGCAAAGTAAACCTAAACAATAACATAATAGATATTATGATGGAAACAGGAACAGGAAAAACTTATACGTATACCAAAACTATTTTTGAACTTAATAAAAACTACGGTCTTTTTAAATTCATTGTCATTGTCCCTACACTTTCTATTAAAGCAGGAACAATAGATTTTTTAAAGAGTGATAGTGCAAGAGCACATTTTAAAGAGCAATATGGTAAAACCATTAAATTACATATTGTAGAAAGTAAAAAAAGTAGCAAAAACAAAAAAACGTTTATGCCACCTGCTGTAAACAGTTTTGTTAATGCAGGTGTTTATGAGAAAAACAGTATTCAAGTAATGGTTATCAATGCAGGAATGATAAATTCCAAAACTATGCAAAAGAGTTTTGACAAAGGAATTTTTGATAAACATACCGTTCCTTTTGAAGCCATTTCGGCAGTTAACCCCTTTGTAATTATTGATGAACCACACAAATTTGGTACAAGTAATACAACTTGGAAAAATATTCAAAAAATGAAACCGCAATATATCTTGCGTTATGGTGCTACGTTTAAAGAATATGAAAATTTGGTTTACACTTTAACTGCTGTTGATGCTTTCAACCGTAATTTAGTAAAAGGCGTAACTGGTCATATTACAGAATTTGATAGTGGGAAAAATGCCATTGTAAAACTCAATAACACAAATACAACAGAAGCAACATTTGAATTGATAGATGAAGGTAAAAAACAAACCTTTAAATTGACTAAAAAAGAGAGTTTGCAAAGAGTACATTCTGCAATGGAAGATTTGTATGTAGAAAGTTTGAATAAGAGCAAAGTTGTTTTATCTAACGGTATTGAGTTATCAAAAGGTGATAAATTAAATCCTTATTCTTATGCAGAAAAACTACAAGAAATAATGATTCAAAAAGCCATAAAAAGCCATTTTGAAAATGAGAAAAAACTGCTTACAAGAAGTGTTAAAATTAAACCTATAACTTTATTTTTTATTGACAACATTGAAGAATACAGAAATGAAAACGGTTATTTAAGAACTACTATTGAACGTTTAATAAAAGTAGAAGTTGAAACCCAACTCAAAACCGAAAAAAATAAATTTTACAAAGCATATCTTGAAAAAACATTAGAAGATATTAGTTTAACACACGCAGGATATTTTTCAAAAGATAATTCTGAAAAAGATGAAGCCATAGAAAAGGAAATAAATGAAATTTTGCACGATAAACAAGCAATGTTAAGTTTAGATAATCCAAGACGTTTTATTTTTTCTAAATGGACTTTACGTGAAGGTTGGGATAATCCTAATGTTTTCGGAATCTGCAAATTAAGAAGTAGTGGTAGCGATATTTCAAAATTGCAAGAAGTTGGTAGAGGTTTAAGGCTTCCAGTAAATGAATACGGAAATCGAGTAAAAGACGAACAGTTTTATCTAAATTATTTTGTAGATTTTACAGAAAGTGATTTTATCGATAAACTAAAAGATGAAATTAACGAAAAATCAGGTGCAATATCAATAGAAGATATTCCAGAAAAATTATCGGATACTATCATCAAGAAAATTTGCGAACTATACGAAACTACAGAAGAAGATTTATTAGAAGTTTTAGATGATAACAATGTAGTTACAAGAACAAATAAATTTAAAGAAGGTGGTTTTGATTTTATCAAACACAATTATCCTAAAATATTTGAAGGAGTAGGTTCTAATAAGGTAAGAAAATCTACCGACAAGAAGAAACAAGTAAGCATTAGAACAGAGAAGTACACAGAATTAAAAGCATTGTGGGAAAAGTTAAATGAAAAGGTAATTTTAGAGTATAAATTTAATAAAGAAGATAATTTCAAAACCTTGTTTATAAACTTCTTAAACGAACAAAAAGGAAACTTCACAATTGAAGGCATAAAAGAACGAACAGCACAGATTAAAATTGACGATAACATAGCGAGAGTTGAAGAAGAACAAGCAATTTACGGTAATGAAATAACGCCAATTTCTACAATGAAATATAGCAGTTTCTTAAAAGAGTTAGCGAAAACCTTAAACATCAATATGAAGACCTTAAATAGTTCTTTTATTGAATCTAATGTAGATATAAACAAATTCTTAAATATTGCTACTGTTCGCATAATTAAGCAAAAATTTGAGAATTATTTAATGTACAACGCCATTGATAAATTTGGAATTGAATATCAAAAAGTCAGTAATGAAATTCACCCTACAAAATTCACAGACGAAAAAGGAAATGTTTTAAAAGAAATTTCTGCATCTGACGTTGGAGTAATGTATTCAGAAAATGAAGTTGCCGACAATTATCTATTAGATGAATTATTTTATGATTCTGAATTGGAAAAAGAGAATATTGAGAAAAATTTGAAAGAAGTAGTTGTTTTTTCTAAAATACCTAAAAACTCAATTAAAATACCAGTTGCAGGTGGGAAAAGTTACTCGCCAGATTTTGCTTACGTTTTGAATTATGAGGACAAATCGAAAAAACTGTACTTTGTTGTAGAAACAAAAAACACAAGTGAAGAAAGTTTGCGAGATGAAGAAAAACAAAAAATAAGACACGCAGAAAAGTTCTTTGGTGATACAATCAAGATTAAATTCAGAAAACAGTTTAGTAATAAGAAAATAGAAACTTTAATAAGAGAAATAACAGATGAAAAATAGCCAACGCATAAGCCATACACATTTGCAATTCGCACAAGTCAACGCACAGCCAAAAATTGCAAAAGAGTATGTCTTGCCAACGCTATCAGCAGAACGAAAAGAACGAAAATAATGAAAAAAGGGCATAACAAAGTGTATAAATCATTGGACAATAAGTGATTAAATCAAAGTTAGTGCATATAAATAAAGTAAGTAATAAACCGAAAATGAAGTGCTTTAAAATGCCCAACGCTTCATACACAAACCGTTATGCTTTATTAAAAAAAACTGAGAAAAATAGAAT
>WFNC01000276.1 GCA_015488785.1 Flavobacteriales bacterium
ATTACATCATTAGCAAAAGGAACTTATTCTTTAATAGCTTATATTAATGGAAAATCTTTTACTTATAAATTTATAAAAATATAATGGCAACTAAAAACAAATGTTTAGAATGTCAAACTCCTCTTATGGGAAGAATTGATAAGAAGTTTTGTAATGATTCTTGCCGAAATACGTATAATAATAAGCATAAAAGAGAGGCTGGTTTTTATGAAAGAAAGGTAAATTCTATTTTAAGAAAAAACAAAAGAATATTAATGAAACTAAATCCATCGGAAACTTCAAAAACGACTAAGGAAGAAATGTTGTTTAATGGATTTAATTTTTACTATTTTACCAATATCTATAAAACGAAACAGGGGAAGACCTATTATTTTGTTTACGACTATGGCTACTTAGAATTAGACAATGATGAATATGCTTTGGTTAAGAAAAAAGAATACGTAAAATGATTACAACAATCGAAATTTTGTTTGAAGACGATTATATAATAATTGTAAACAAGCCTAATAATGTGCTGATCCATTATTCTCATTACGCACGAAATATAAAAGATGCAACTTTGATTGACTTATTGGAAAACCAAATCGAAAAACGAGTTTATCCGCTACACCGACTCGATCGAAAAACTTCTGGGGTAATTGTTTTTGCTAAAGAGAAAGCATTTATTCCAAAATTTCAAGAATTGTTTTTCAACGATGAAATTCAAAAAACCTATTTGGGTATTGTACGTGGATTTTCTCCTTATAATGGAAAAATAGACACGCCAGTAAAAAATCCAGATACTCAAAAATACAAGGAAGCATTAACACTTTTCGAAACTTTAAATTCTTACACATTAGACATTCCTGTTCATCCTTACGAACAATCGAGATATAGTTTAATAAAGCTAATTCCCAAAACAGGAAGGATGCATCAGTTAAGAATACATTTAAACAAAATTAGTCATCCGCTTGTTGGCGATTATAAATATGGCGACCGTTTTCATAATCGTAATTTTGAGAATAATTTTGATTGTCACAATTTATTTTTACACGCTTACCAACTTTCATTTACTCATCCGTTTAGTAATGAAAAAATAGAAATTACAGCTCCTCTAAATAGTAATTGGAAGAAAATGTTTTCTGTTTTTGGATGGAGCCTTTGAATTCAAGAACTAAAAAAAGCCGATTGATAAATTATCAATCGGCTTTTTTTTATTTAAAATATTATGAATTAATCTTCTTTTAGCTCTTCTTTTTCTGGATTTTCAATGTCTTTTGATTCATCCTTTGAAACTGCTTGATCTTCGACTATTTCTTCGGTCTTTTTAATTTCTACTTTCTCATCTTTCTCAAAAGGTCTTTCTCCAAAAATAGCGATTAAATCTTCTTTAAAAATCACTTCTTTTTCTAAAAGTTTATCTGCAAGTTGGTGCATTTTATCTTTATGTTCAGTCAAGATTTCAATTGCTCTTTGGTATTGAATATCAGTAATTTCCTTTACCTCTTCATCCATTATAGCAGCTGTTTTTTCACTAAACGGTTTAGTGAATCCATCGCCCATATTGTAGTAAGATACATTACCAATTTTATCGCTCAAACCATAGATAGAAACCATAGCATTGGCTTGTTTAGTTACCTTTTCTAAATCACTAAGCGCTCCAGTAGAAATCTTATTAAAAGTCACCAATTCAGCAGCTCTACCACCTAAAGCGGCACACATTTCATCTAGTATTTGCTCTTTCGTTGTCAACTGTCTTTCTTCTGGTAAATACCATGCCGCACCAAGGCTTTGCCCTCTCGGAACAATTGTTACTTTTACTAATGGACTAGCATACTCCAACATCCAACTTACAGTTGCGTGCCCTGCTTCGTGTATAGCTATTGCATGCTTTTCTTTTTTAGTAATGATTTTATTTTTCTTTTCTAAACCACCAACAATACGATCTACTGCGTCTAAAAACTCTTGTTTTTCAATCACTTTCTTTTTCTTACGAGCAGCAATTAGAGCCGCTTCATTACAAAGATTTGCAATATCGGCACCACTAAATCCAGGTGTTTGTTTAGCTAAGAAATCAATATCTAAATTATCAACAACCTTCATTGGTTTCAAATGAACATCAAATATTGCTCTACGTTCATTCAAATCAGGCATATCTGCATAAATCTGGCGATCGAAACGCCCAGCTCTAAGTAATGCTGAATCTAAAACATCTGCTCTATTTGTAGCAGCCAAAATAATTACGCCACTGTTCGTACCAAAACCATCCATTTCTGTTAGAAGTTGATTCAACGTATTTTCACGTTCGTCATTCGATCCCATTTGAGCGTTTTTTCCTCTAGCTCGACCTATTGCATCTATTTCATCAATAAATATAATACTAGGCGCTTTTTCTTTCGCTTGTTTAAACAAGTCACGAACTCTAGAAGCTCCAACTCCAACAAACATTTCGACAAAGTCAGATCCAGAAAGAGAAAAGAAAGGTACTTTAGCTTCACCTGCAACGGCTTTAGCTAATAATGTTTTTCCTGTACCAGGAGGTCCTACAAGTAATGCTCCTTTAGGAATTTTAGCACCAAGTTCGGTATATTTTTCAGGGTTTTTTAAAAAATCAACTATTTCTTTAATCTCTTCTTTCGCTCCTTCTAATCCTGCTACATCTTTAAAAGTAGTATTCGTACTTTCTCCCTTTTCACCGAACATTTTAGCTTTAGATTTTCCGATATTGAAGATTTGAGAACCTCCTCCCATTCCTCCTCCAGTCACTCTACGCATCATAAACATCCATAGGGCTAACATTAAACCTATAGGGATTAACCATCCCAATAAATTCTCAGCCATTTTATTAGACTCGTAAGCGTCGTATTGAATGTCGTACTCATCTCCCCAAACTACTAATTTTTTAGAAAAATTTTCAGCATTCAAAACCTGAAATTGAAAGTGAGGTCCGTTTTTAGCAACTCCTCCTATTAAAGATTCCTTCTTTGGGAATTTCTTTTTATAAAAATCTTTTTTTAAGCTCTCTTTTTTTATTGTAATTTGAGCATACTTTGAATCTATAAAATCTACTTTCTTTACATCTCCTCCTTTCAACATTACTTTTACAAACTCTTTTTGAGTTGTTTTTCTTACCCCTCCCTCAGGCTGGAAAAATGTTAAAGATAAAAGGACTACAGCTATTACTGCATAAATCCAATAAAAATTTATAGGCTGTTTCTCAGGCTTTTTTGCTTTATTATTACGTTTTTTTATATTGTCTGCCATTCTATTTTAATTCTAAGTTAATAATACTATTTTTTTAAGCTTCTTCAGAAATAACTTCTATTTCTGCATCTCCCCATAATCCTTCAATATTATAGAATTCTCTAGAATCTTTATAAAACACATGCGCTACAACATCAACATAATCTAATAAAACCCATTCAGAATTTTGTTTTCCTTCTTGATGCCAAGGCTTTTCTCCTGTTTCTTCAAGTACAGATTTATAAATTGAATTTGAAATTGAATTTACTTGTGTGCTAGAATCTCCATGGCAAATAATAAAAAAATCAGAAAGTGAATCTTTAATTTCTCTTAAATCAATTACAATTATATTTTTTGCTTTTAAGTCTTGCATTGCTTTAATCACTTCTTCTTTAAGTAATGTTGAACTAGCATTTTGTATTGTACTCATCAAATATTGTTTTTTTTTCTTTATTATAATTTTAATCTAAAATTAGATTAAAATATTGCTATTCAACCTAAAGTATATTCCTAACTGCTTCTCAGTTTTTATGCCATTTATTATTAACAGAATAGTATAGACAATATGACTTATAGAAACTAAACATTTGTTAAATTCTACCCGTTTAATTCTGCCACCTTGACAGTGAAAGATAATAAACTTGAATATTAGCCTAATAAATCGTTTCTATTCTCTTTTATCTATTCTAAAATATAAATCAAAACTAAAAATATTAGGCAAAATTAAGAATTCTATTGATTATTGTTCGTTTTTTTTTATTAATTTTGAGAATAAATATTTACGACTACTATGGAATGGTTTGAAGAATGGTTTGACTCCAAATATTATCACATCTTATACAAGAATAGAAATGATGAAGAAGCTAAAAGTTTTATCGATTATTTAGTAACAGAAATTGATTTAAAAAAGGAGGCAAAGGTTTTAGATTTAGCATGTGGAAAAGGGCGACATTCTCAGTATTTGTCAACACTAGGTTATCATGTTAAAGGAGTTGATTTGTCAAAAAATAGTATTGAAGAAGCAAAAAAACTTAAAGGAGAGCATTTAAGTTTTGAAGTGCAAGACATGCGCAATTCATTTGCTGAAAATGAATTTGATTTAGTTGCAAACCTATTTACAAGTTTTGGATATTTTGATAGTTTATCTGAAAATCTTACCGTTTTAAGAAATATAGAAAACATGATGACCGAAGATGGTTGTTTTGTAATCGATTTTATGAATGTTGAAAAAGTTATAAGAACTTTGAAAGCTGATGGAGATATAGATATTGATGGAGTAAATTTCAAAATCACTAGAAGAATTGAGCAAGGAAATATAATTAAGGACATTCATATAAATGATAAAGGAGAAAAGTTTCATTTTCAAGAAAAAGTGCAAGCTTTAACCATCGACAATTTTAAAGAATTAATAAATAAAACCGATTTAATTATTGATAAGTTTTATGGCGATTACAAGCTTTCCAATTTTGATGCTGATGTCTCTGACCGTCTTATTATTGTAGGTTCTAAATGGTAATATCTTGACTTTTAAAATTAACATATTAGGTTGCGGAAGTGCCACTCCTACTCTACGAAGAAATCCAACTTCTCAAGTGATTAATGTTTTAGAACGTCATTTTTTAATTGATTGCGCTGAAGGAACACAGCTTCAAATGCGAAAATTTGGTATTAAATTTCAAAAAATAAATCATATTTTTATTAGCCACCTTCATGGCGACCACTATTTAGGGCTTGTTGGCTTTGTTTCTACTTTACATTTACTGGGTAGAACTAAAGATTTACATATTTATGGTCCTGAAGCTTTAGGTGACATTATATTTTCTCAATTAAAAGCAAGTAGTTCTTATTTAAGTTATCATATCGAATTTCATGCGCTTACTTCTAAAAAAAGTGAACTTATTTTTGAAGATAACTTGGTTACAGTTAAAACCATTCCATTAAAACATCGAATTTATTGTAATGGTTTTCTTATCGAGGAAAAGAAACATCCATATCGATTGGATATTAAAGCTATTGAAGAAAATAAAATTCCTATAGCTTGGTATCACCGACTAAAGAAAGGCGAAGATTATAACGAAAATGGAATTGAAATTTTTAACCATGATTTAACTTTCCCTCCTTATCCGAGTAGAAGTTATGCTTATTGTTCCGATACGGCATATTTAGAATCCATTATTCCAATAATTAAAGGAGCTAGTTTATTATATCATGAAGCTACTTTCTTGGAAAAACATAAAGAAAGAGCTAAACAAACATTACATAGCACAGCTAAACAAGCTGCTTCAATTGCAAAACAGGCAGAAGTGAAACAGTTGATATTAGGACATTACTCAGCGAGGTATAAAAACACTGAAGATTTTGTTACAGAAGCTAGTTTAGTTTTCAAAAATACTTCAGCGGTTGATGATGGTGATGAATTTAATATCAGTTTTTAAGATCGTTCAAAATTAATTGAATTGTGTTTTTATTGGAACGAGTTGTTACTAGACTCTTTAGTCTAAATTATAAAAACATGAAAACAATCAATCAATTCTAATTGAAAAAAGTAAACTTTACATCACTTTATTTGCTAATTCAATTGCTCTTCTTAGTGTTTCGTTTTTACTTAAAAACGAATTATCCAATACAATTGCATCATCGGCCTTAACCAATGGACTTTCTTTTCTGTTTGAATCTTCGAAATCTCTTTGGGCTACATTTTCACTTACTTCTTCTAAAGAAACTTTGTAACCTTTCTCTAGCATTTCCTTGTAACGTCTTGCTACCCTTATCTCATTATTGGCAGTTATCCAAAGTTTTAATTTAGCATTTGGAAAAACAGCTGTTCCAATATCTCTACCGTCCATTACAATCGATTTATTCTTTCCTAGCTTTTGCTGAAACTCAACTAACTTTGTTCTAACTTCTTTAATCTTGCTAATTTCACTTACATTTCTAGAAACTTCTATTGTTCTAATTATGTCTTCCACATTTTTACCATTCAAATAGGTATCTGAATTTCCTGTGCTTCGATTATAATTAAATGAAATATTTATACGAGA
>WFNC01000277.1 GCA_015488785.1 Flavobacteriales bacterium
CATATGGGGCAAAGTGGGAATTTGAAAGTGCAGAGCTTTGATAAAGACCGCTAAAGATAAAATTTGAAATTTAAATGGAAAAAATTAAAAATAAAATTATATCTTTAGCTAAATAAACAAACCGAAAGTACTTAGCTTTGAGCCCCAAACGAATTTTAGCTAAGGCGTTAGCAACAAGCAAAAAACTAATCCAACAAGGTTAAAACAGTATCAACAGAACTTAATAATTCTTTGGAATTGGGCTGAACTTTAGAAACGACTTTTATTCCATTATATAACGTGTAATATAAATTTGCAATAGATTTTAGATTTTTCCCTTTAGATATTTCACCACTCTGTTCTCCTTTTAAAAGGAATTCATAAAATAGATTGACAAAAGTATTTTCGTTTTCTTTAAGTATCTTTTGAATTTCAATATCACCAGGAACTAATTCAGTAGTTGTATTTACTACAAAACAACCTTTTCTATCCATATCAGCAATGGATTGTTCGATTGCCATTTCGAATAATTTCCTCAGACCTATTTTTACATTTTCCTGTAGATTTAGAAAATCTGAAAAACCTTTAATGCTTGTCGTTCTATAGAGTTGAAATGCCTTATAAAATAATTCATTTTTTCCACCATAAGTATCATAAATACTTGATCGACTAATTCCTAAATGAGTAACCAAATCTCGAATAGAAGTTGCGTGAAATCCTTTTTTCCAAAAAAGTTCCATCGCCTTTTCAAGAATTAATTTTTCATCAAATAGTTTTACTTTAGGCATAATCTTGAATATTAAAAAAGGGCAGTTATATAACTGCCCTTCAAAGATACTGTATTTGGAACGATAATTCCAAATATGGTTATAAAAATAGTTACTTCTCTAATAGAAATTTTGCATTAATACTCATTCGCACGTCATCTCCTAATACCATATCCCCTGCTGCATTTGTTTTATTAAATGAAACACCATAATCTTGACGATTTACAGTAAAGTGAACTTTCCACAAACTATATGTTTGCCCGTAAGAATCTTGCGTTTCTCCTAAATACTTTGCATTTGCAATAATATCTTTAGTTATTCCTTTCATTGTTAAACTTCCAGAAATATCGTATTGATTGCTAACCACCTTTTTGAAACCAATACTTTCAAATACTATGTTAGGAAATTTTTCAGCATCAAAAAAATCAACAGATTTCAAATGTCCATCTCTTTTTTCATTATCCGTATTGATACTACTAACATCAGCAATCACACTGATTTTTGCATCTTTGAAATTTTTATCCGAATAAGTAAAACTCCCTGATGAACTTGTAAATCTCCCAGTAACTTCGGAAATTTTAAGATAATCTACTTCAAAGTTTATATTAGAATGAATAACATCCCATTTATATGTTTTCGCCTGTGCATTAGAAATTTGACTTATTCCTAAAATTGCTAATACTAAAATTATATATTTCATTTTTTTATATTTTATAGTTAATAATTATGACAATAATGGGTTTATATTAATTCCACCGTCAATGTTATATTCGCCACCAGTAATAAATGAAGCCTCATCAGAAGCAAGGAAACAAACCAAGTTTGCAACATCTTCAGGTTGCCCAAATCGTTTTAGTGGTATTCTGTTTTGCATTGCTTCTGCAAAACCTTTTAATTGATCTTCAGGCATACCTGTTTTTTCAAAAATGGGTGTTGCTATTGGTCCAGGATTAATCGAGTTAATTCTAATTTTTCTTGGTGCTAATTCTGTAGCCGCAGTTCGTGTATAAGAATTTAAAGCCGCTTTTGAAGCCGCATACACAGCAGTGTTTGGCATACCTGTATAAGCATTTACAGAAGATAAATTAATGATTGACGAACCATCATTTAGAATAGGCAGAAACTTTTCAATAGTGAATAAAGCACCTTTAAAGTTTATTCCCATTTGATTATCAAACATTTCTTCTGAAATTTGACCGATTGGAGCAGGTGCAAAAATTCCTGCATTTACAAATAGAATATCTACTTTCCCAAATTGATTTTCTACATTAGAAACCAAATTATCCATTGCGGACAAATCTTTCACGTCAGCAACAAGTCCAGTTACTCCTAATTCTTTTGAAGCAGTTTTAATTTTTTCAACTGACCTTCCAGTAATAATAACATTCGCACCTCTTTCTTTTAATTTTTTGGCTGATGCATAACCAATACCGCTATTACCTCCAGTAACAACAGTAATTTTACCATTTAAATCTCTCATTTTTTTATGTTTTTAATTTGTTAATAAATATCAGAACGTTCGTTCCGTTTACAAAAATACAAATAACGGAACGATAATTCCAAATAAAAATTACTAAAAATGAAAAAGAAATATAAATATGGAAAAGTGAGTAAGCCAGTTGCTAACAAAATGTAACCGTAATTGCGGGTTTTGTGCTTAATTTAAAGTTTGTATCTTTGAACAAAGTTTAGTGAAAAATTGAAAGATAAGTGCCTTAAAATCCGCCACTACGCTTACATATGACGTTGGAGGTCATAAGGATAGATATTTTTAAATAACTGCAAATTGATTAAAACGTTTTTGTAAACGCCTCTAGTTTTATCGACAAAATTCTCCTAGATTTTTTAGTTTTTTAACCAGATAATTTCTCGCTCGCCTCCTTGATTGAATA
>WFNC01000278.1 GCA_015488785.1 Flavobacteriales bacterium
ATTGGAATTTACATTTTAATGGGAACTCCTTACGTTATTTTGTTCTTCTTGTTTAGGAAGAACATCGTTAGTTTCATTAAAGAATTAGCTTCTATACATTAGACAATAAAACTACACTCAAACAAAAGTTTTCAAAACACTAGTTACATTGAGTCTATAAAAAGCAAAAAAAACCGAAATGAATATTCATTTCGGTTTTTTGTATTTTATAAATAGTAACACTATCTTCTTCTTCTACGGCTATCTCTATCACGATTTCCACCGCCTCCGCTGTTTCCACCATTTCCGCCACGGTTGCTAGAGAAAGAAGATTTACTTCTTCTATTTCCTCCTCCGTTATTATCTCCACCTCTAGAGCGTCTTCCACCTCCGCCACCTCTCGATGAACGTCCGCTTCCGCCTCCATTACTTTTTGCTAACTGAATTTTAAAATTCTCTCCGTTAAAATCTGCATCTGCCATTCCTTTAAGAACTTGATCTGCATATTTTTTATCAACATCAAAGAAAGAAAATTCTCTAAACAAATCGATACGACCAACTTCACTAGAGCTAATGTCAGAGAATTGACAAACAATTCTCAAAATAGCACCTTTGTTCAATCCTGCGTCTGTACCAACTGTGATGTGGAAACGTTGTTTCGAATCGTCAGTCATTCTAGCTTTACGCTCTCCTCTATCTGCTGACTCTCTATCTCTATCAGAAACTGAGCTATTCAAATCTCTTGCTCCATCATAATATTCTAAAAAGTGATTAAACTCAGCACTTACGAAATGCTTTATTAAATCTTCTTTAGAAAAATCAGCTAATTGTTCATTTATAGAAGGTAAAAACTTTTCGATTTCCTTTTCGTTAACCTTTACCGTTTTTACATTGTCAATTAATGCAAACAATTGTTTTTCACAAACTTCTTTTCCACTTGGTATTGTAGCGTGTTCTATTTCTAGTTTGATTACTCTTTCGATTGCTTTAATTCTACGTAATTCTTTACCCGAAGCAAATGAGATAGATTGTCCTTTTTTACCAGCTCTTCCTGTTCTACCACTTCTATGGTTGTAGTTTTCAACTTCTTCTGGTAAGTTATAATGAATTACGTGTGTAATATCGTTTACATCAATTCCTCTAGCTGCAACATCAGTCGCTACTAAAATTTGAACTGTTTTATCTCTAAACTTCTTCATTGCATGATCTCTTTGCGATTGAGATAAATCTCCATGCAAGGGAGCAGCACTGTAGCCATCTTTCATCAACTTATCGGCAACTTCTTGTGTCAAACGTTTTGTACGACAAAAGATCAAGCCATAAATATTAGGATGAAAATCCAACATTCTTTTTAATGCGTAATATCTATTTCTGTCGTTTATTGTATAATAAACATGGTGAATATCTGTGTTTGCAGCATTCTTAGTTCCTACAGTAACTTCGATAGGATCTTCCATGTATGTTTTTGCGATTCTTGCAACTTCTTTAGGCATTGTAGCAGAAAACAACCAGACATTTTTTTCGTCAGGAGTTTGATCCAAAATAGTATCAATATCTTCTTTGAATCCCATGTTAAGCATTTCGTCGGCTTCATCTAATATTGCTATCTGAACTTGGTTTAATTTAACCATGTTTCTTCTGATCATATCGTTTAAACGACCTGGTGTAGCAACTACTATTTGCGCTCCTCTTTTTACTTCTCTTGCTTGCGTTTCGATACTCGCTCCACCATAAATAGTTGCAATACTTGCTCCTTTTATGTATTTCGTGAATTTTTTGAAATCTTCAGCAATTTGTATTCCTAGTTCTCTTGTTGGTGCTATAATAACCCCTTGAACTATTTTTTTACTAAAATCGATCTTTTCAATCAAAGGCAAACCAAATGCTGCCGTTTTCCCTGTCCCAGTTTGAGCTAAACCTACTAAATCTCTTTCTTCTGAAAGCAATTGTGGAATAGACTCCGCTTGTATAGGTGTAGGAGTTTCGAATCCTAAATCTTCAAGAGCTCTTAATACTTCGGCTCTTAATCCTAAATCTTTAAATGTCATAATTTTTATTTGTTGAACGCATTCCAAAAAGATTTTAATCTAAATAGTTTCTAAAAATAAGAAGCTACATCTTTCCGAAGTGAATTCATTTGTTCTAATTTGCAAAAGTAGTGTTATTATTTTACAATGGCGTGTTATTATTTACATATTATGATAAAGGACTAATATTTAGGGTTTACTGAAAAACATTCGAAATCCGTAGCACAGCTGTTTTAGTCGCTTTTTAGACTTTTTCAGCGCCCCCTATTCAAGCAATAGGTGCTTTTCCTATAAAAGAACAAAATATTAGAAAACTAAAATTTTGTGTTCTAACATTTTTACGAATCTAAATTCTCTTTGCGTTAGAGGTAGCAGTGGTAGCTTTTTGATTTTACAAATTAGTTAAACTTGGCTAAAAAGAGCGATTTTATGAGCTCCTTTTTGGCTTAGTTTAACTTTTTGTAAAATCAAAAACTACAAACGAATGACTCGTATAAACGCCCAAAAAATCATTTTTTAACCTCAGTTATAATCAAAAATAACAATTCTACTCTTCTAGCTTTAAAACCTTTGTTGTACGATTTCTTACCGTCTTTAATAACGTGCCATTCTCAATTAGCGATTCCCCGTAAGAAGGTATCATTTCTTTAAGCTTTGATTGCCATTGATCTGTTTTCATTTCTGTTGCAAAACATTTATCCAACAACTCTAACATAATCGAAACAGAGGTTGAAGCGCCTGGTGAAGCTCCCAATAAAGCTGCTAATGTTTTTTCTTTATCTGTAACGATTTCTGTTCCAAATTGTAGTTTTCCTCCCCCTTCTTTAGCGTCTTCTTTTATAATTTGAACCCGTTTACCTGCTTCTACTAGTTCCCAATCTTCGATGTTAGCGGTTGGGTAATATTTTTTTAATAAATCGAAACGATCTTCCATTGACTGAAAAACCTGTTCAACTAAGTACTTTGTAAGTGGTAAGTTTTTCCACCCAGCCGAAATTAAAGGCCAAATATTATGTACTTCTATTGACATTGGAAAATCTAAATATGAGCCGTTTTTTAAAAACTTAGTCGAGAATCCTGCATAAGGACCAAACAATAAAGCTTTCTTTCCGTCCATAATTCGAGTATCTAAATGAGGAACTGACATTGGAGGTGATCCAACGTCTGCCAATCCATAAACTTTGGCTTCGTGTTGTTTCATGACTTCGGGATTGGTACATTTTAGCCATTGCCCACTTACGGGGAAGCCTCCATATCCTTTGCTTTCTGGGATTTCTGTTTTTTCTAATAAAGGAATAGCTCCTCCTCCAGCTCCAATAAATACAAAATCAGCTTTTACAGTAGAAGTTGCTTTTGTTTCTAGGTTCTCGATTTCGATGTTCCATTGTTCTTCTTTTTTGGTGATGGTTTCTATTTCATAACCTAAGTTGACTTCCACATTATCGCAAGATTTTAGATGCGCAATCATACCTCTAGTTATTGCACCAAAATTGACATCTGTACCAATAGGCATTCTAGTTGCTGCAATAGAATCACTATTTGTTCTACCTTTCATCATCAAGGGAACCCATTCCGTAATCGTTTTAGGGTTTTTAGAAAAAAGCATATCCTCAAATATTGGATATTTCTGCATGGCATTGTATCGTTTTTTTAAGAATGAAGTGTTTTTTTCTCCCCACACAAAACTCATGTGATCAATATCGTTAATAAACGCTAGTTTAGTATTCAACAACTTATTTTCTTTTAGATATGCCCAAAGTTGTTTCGAAATTTCAAATTGTTCTGAGATTTTTAATGCTTTACTTAAATCAATACTTCCGTCGGCTAATTCTGGCGTGTAGTTTAATTCGCAAAAAGCAGAATGACCAGTCCCAGCATTGTTCCAAGCGGCAGAGCTTTCTGCTCCAATACTGTTCAATCTTTCGTAAATTTTTATTTTGGCTTTAGGCATCAATTCTTTTAATAACACCCCTAGCGTAGCACTCATTATACCCGCTCCAATTAGTAAATATGTTTTTTCTGAATTTTTTATCATGTTATAAAGTTACAATACTTCGTGTAAATACGAAATTTAAAATAAAAATCATCCCTGATATTCTCAAAAAAAAGGACTCCAAAGCAAAAAACACAAACCAAAAGCCCCTCACAAAGAATAGAATTTGTATTTTTGTGGATTCGGACTAAAAAATTCGATTTTTACACCTACGAAATCTAACGCTAACATTTAGTTTCTTTTTCGTATTAATTACGTTGTGTATCATCGAATTGTTTGAACTAAAACGCTAACAAATGGAAAAAATATATTTAGATTTTGAAAAGAACCTGGAAGAATTACAGGTTCAAATTAATAAGACAATTGAAATAGGAGAAAAAGGAAAGGTAGATGTTTCTGCTACTTTAGAAGAATTGTCTCAAAAACTGGAAACAGAAACAAAAGAGATTTATTCCAACCTAACTCCTTGGCAACAAGTTCAAGTTAGTCGTCACCAACAAAGACCTTATACCCTAGATTACATTAATCAAATAACGAAAGGTGAGTTTATTGAATTGCACGGAGATAGAAGTGTAAAAGATGACAAAGCAATGGTAGGAGGTTTTGGTTCTATAGACGGACAAACAGTTATGTTTATTGGTCAACAAAAAGGGCGTAATACAAAAGAACGAAAGTTTCGTAATTTTGGAATGGCTAATCCAGAAGGATACAGAAAAGCATTGCGATTGATGAAATTGGCAGAAAAATTCAACAAACCAATTGTCGCATTAATTGACACACCAGGAGCTTTTCCTGGTTTGGAAGCAGAAGAGAGAGGTCAAGGAGAAGCTATTGCTCGAAACCTTTTTGAAATGATGAAGTTTAAAGTTCCTATTATTTGTATTATAATAGGAGAAGGAGCATCAGGAGGAGCATTAGGAATTGGGATTGGAGATAAAGTATTGATGTTAGAAAATGCTTGGTACTCTGTTATATCACCAGAATCATGTTCATCTATTCTTTGGAAAGATTGGGACCACAAACAAATTGCAGCAGAAGCTTTAAAATTAACTTCTAAAAATATGTTGAAAAACAAATTGATAGATGGAATTATTAAAGAACCCCTAGGAGGAGCTCATTCTGCCCCAGAGAAAATGATAAAGAAAGTAAAAACAGAAATAAAAAGAAACCTAACCCTTTTGTCTAAAATACCCGTTGATGAATTAACCAACCAAAGGATAAATAAGTTTTGTGAAATGGGCGTTTACAAATAGGGTTCTATCGAGCTTAGTACAGGTAGTATGATTTAGAAGTTCCCCATTTTTGTACAATGTTTTTTGATTCTTAAATTCATTAAACACTAAAAATTTATCCTTTTACGAAAAAGTAATTTTATACCGACATCAAAACCTGTAGAACCACAAATAATTGTTTTTTTTAGCAATTTTAAATTCTTAAACTTAACTAGTATAGATGAAAATAGCAATAACAAGTAGTGATAAAACTACTGTTTCCGGTAATGCCGATGAGTGCCTGAAATTTTGGGTTTATACGATTGAGAATGAAAAAGTAATTGATAAACAGTTTCTAAAATTGGAAGAGAATAAAAGTTTAGCTCGTACTTTTTACGACAGTATGGTGGAACCTTCCCATCCTATTTTCGAAACAGACATGCTTTTAACGAATGAAATTTCGGCTCAGATTACATCAAAATTAAAAGAAAAAAGAACCGTTGCTTTTATTGTTGACGACAAAGATTTAAACAGCACCATCAACCAATTAATAAAAGGAACATTACAAGGGCATATTGCCGAAGAACACAACTGCAATTGCGGGCACGACCATTAGAAATTAAATCAATTATGAAAAATATAGTTTTATTATTCAGTTCATTATTCATTAGCGTAACATTATTCGCTCACGAAGGAATGTGGATTCCCTCACTTCTGAAAGCATTGGAAGATGACATGCAAGCAAAAGGATTAAAACTTTCGGCTGAAGATATTTATTCGATTAATCATTCCAGTTTAAAAGATGCGATAGTCCATTTTGGAGGAGGTTGTACAGCCGAAGTGGTTTCTAATCAAGGTTTAATTTTAACCAATCACCATTGTGGGTTTTACAATATACAGCAGCATAGCTCTTTAGAACATGACTATTTGAAAGATGGTTTTTGGGCAATGAACAAAAGCGAAGAATTAGTAAACGACGGATTAACAGCTACTTTTATTGTAAGAATAGAAGACGTGACAAGTAAACTAAACAAAGGAATTGTAAATGGAATGGATGTTACAGAACAAAACATTATTCGCCAACGAAACAGCCAAGAGTTACTAAAAGGAGCTGTAAAAGGGACAAAACATAAAGCTGTAATAAAGCCTTTCTTTTATGGAAATGAATTTTATATGATTGTCACCAAAACATTTACAGATGTTCGTTTGGTAGGCGCTCCACCAAGTGCTATTGGGAAATTTGGAGGAGATACAGACAACTGGGTTTGGCCTCGTCATACAGGTGATTTTTCTGTATTTAGAATCTACGCCAATAAAGATAATAAACCTGCCGAGCCCTCGGTAGAAAATGTACCTTACAAACCAGAAACATGGTTGCCTGTATCGTTGGAAGGAGTCGAAAAAGATGATTTTACGATGGTTTTTGGATTCCCAGGAACTACAGAACAATACCTATCTTCTAGAGCAGTAGAAGATTATATTAATGTCATAAACCCTGCTCGTATAGAAATGCGAAAACAAAGTCTTTCTGTTATAGATGCTGCCATGGGTAACTCTGATGCTGTAAGAATAAAATACGCTTCTAAACAATCTCGAATTAGTAATGCTTACAAAAAATGGATTGGTCAAAACCTCGGTTTAAAGAAAAAAGATGTTATTGGTCAAAAATTAAAGTTAGAAGCAGAATATTTGGATCGTGTACCTAAAGACGGAAAGTATAAAGACGTTTTGCATCGCCTAATTAGACAAGATGAAAAAATGTTAAAATTTAAAAAGGCTAGCTCATTGTTTGTAGAACTTTATTATTACGGGCCTGAAATTATTCGTTTTGCAGATGGATTTCATAAACTGTTTGATGCTGAAATGCCTAAAAAAGAACTAAAAGCAAAAAAAGAGGAATTGCAAAAAGCCTTTGATAAAGAATTGGCAATTAAAAAGAAAGGGGTTGCAGGTTATTTTAAGAATTATGAATTAACTGTTGATCAGAGTATTTTCGAAAAATTACTACCACTTTATATTGAATACTCAGGGAAAGAATCTTTACCGGAGAGCTTACAAAAAATGGCGATTAAATTCAAAGGTAAAAACGGTAAGTTAGATGTAAAATCTTACGCTGATTACTTGTACAAAAAATCGATTTTTACTTCTGAAGCAAAAGTTAATAAATTATTAAAAAGTAAAAAGAAGAAACTAAGAAAGTCAATACTAAAAGATCCTGCTTATATTTTAGCAAATGGGTTGATAAAACAAAGAGAGAAAAACACACCAGCTTACAGGCAAGAAGCGGCATTACAAAACGAACTAATGCGTTTGTTTGTTTCTGCTCAAATGGAATATTTTCCTGAGAAAAAGTTTTGGGCAGATGCTAATAGTACCCTCCGTTTAACTTACGGTAAAATAGAAGGTTCTGCTCCTAGAGACGGAATGGAATATACTTGGTTTACGACTTTAGATGGAATTATAGAAAAAAATAATACAGGAGAAAAAGATTTTGTAATCCCTCCAAAAATGAGAGACCTGTGGAAGGCAAAAGATTATGGTAGATATGCGACAAACGGAAACCTAAGAGTTTGTTTATTGGGTTCTAATCACACTACGGGAGGAAATTCAGGAAGTCCTGTCATTAATGGAGAAGGACATTTAATTGGTATTAATTTCGATAGAAGTTGGGAAAGTACAATGAGTGATTTAAAATTTAATGGAGACATTTGCAGAAACATAATGGTCGATATAAAATATGTGCTTTGGGTAATGGATAAATATGCAGGCGCAAGGCATTTGGTAGAAGAAATGGAATTGGTGGACAACAATTGGAGAATTAAAAACAGAATTAAGATTAACAAACTAGCGATAAAACAAAACACAAATCGATTGAGAGATGTTCCTTCAGACCAAGAAGCTTTATTGAATAGAGCAAAAGCATATTTGGAATTAGAAATGGAAACAGAAGGTTTTAATGATCTAAATGCTATACTAATAAACGACAGCAAAAATATTGAAGCGCTAAACGAAAGAGCGAAGTACTATGCAAACAAAGGAGAATTTAAAAAAGCATTAAAAGACATTGATAAATCTTTAAAAGTAAACAAACTAGCTAACCAAGAAGCTAACTTCATAAAAGGAACTATTTTAGCAAGCAAAGGAAGTTATGAAAGCGCAATAGAATATTTTAATAAAACAATCGCAATAGACTATAGTCATTATAAAGCTTATTACAACAGAGGTGTTTGCCAACAAGAATTAGGAAATACCGAAGAAGCGTGTAGAAACTTTAAATTAGCAAAACTAATGGGAGGAGAAGCAGCTAGGAACATGCACAATATCAATTGTTCGTTTGGTGGTTGGTAATTTTTTTTAAAATTATTAAAAACTAACAATAAATTGATTCTTATAATCTTTCAATACCACAGTAGTTAACCATTATTAAACTGGATGGCACGCATAGCCAAGAAAATAATTTATAACAAATTCTACACGTAAGATGGATTTTAGATAATAAATTTTTACTTTGATTCATTTTTGTATAATCTGCAACGTATTGTGTACAATGTTGTTTTTGATTAGTTAATGTTCTAAACAAAAATAAGCTTGTGTTTGCATGAAATATTAAATTAGGGCCAACTCCTAAGCTAGAAGAGTCTAAAATAAAACTTGCTTATCCGTTTGTTTCCCCAAAAGGATAAAAAAGCTCTATTATTTCACTCTTCTAGCTCTATGTCCTAAAGCCAGACAGGCTCTTCATTTTTTTCTTAGTCAAAAAAACGAAGCAAAAAAGACAAGGCTAAAAATGAATATAAATATAGACCGGCATAAAAGTTAAGTTCGGTTGGCGGATCTCCTAGCGGAGCTAGCCAATCTCTCTAAACTTTCATTTTGTTCTATATTCACATTCATTTAAAGGCCATTTAAATTTCGTCAAAAATTCCAATTTCTCTTTCTTTGGGGAAGGAGGCGGACAAGCATAAAACACACTCAACATACTGTAGATTAGCGTGTTATGATGCTTTTGTAAAAAAAATCAAAACCTCCCCCCCCCATTTGAAGAAGTAATTGCGTATTGTATAGTGAGGCTCATAAATACTAAATTAGAATAATTAAAACCTAAACATAAAAACTAAGAATCATGAAAAATTTAAAAATAACAGTAATCGCATTATTAAGCTTAACATTAGCAACAGTATCATGTAAAAAAACAGAAGCTCCTGAAGCTGCTCCAGCAGTACAACAAAATGATGATAATGATCAAAACGCTGGAGAAAATGATACTACAGGTAATTCAGTTATTTCATTTATGGATAAACTTGGTGCTATAGGAACAACTGACAGCACAATTACTTATGATGCTAACTCAATAATGGATAATGAAATTTCTTTTAATAATACACCTAGTGATTATTCAGGAATTGACGTTTGGACAGCTAACAATGGAGGAGTAGTAAGTGCTGATTTACAAACAGCTGGAAATTATACAGATAAATTAAGTGCAATTTCAATTTACAATGAAGCTACTTCAGCTTATGAACTTTATACTTTAGTAGGTTCTTCAGCTCACTCATTAAGTGTCTTTACTACTGGCGGATATGCAATAGTATTAGGAGGTACATTTACAAATACCAATGGAGACACTGTTGTTATTCCAGAAATTGCGATAAAATAAATTAATTCGATTATTATTAAGATAATAAGCAAGTATAAAAAAAGCGATTTCATTAATTTGAAGTCGCTTTTTTGCTTTTATAAGGTCTAAAAAATATTTTTTAAAAGTAGCAATAATCTAATTGCATCGTTTGAGTAATTACAAAAATAGAATCTACCTTGCGAGTAGTGTTTAATAATTTATAAATATACCTAAGTTTAATTTTGTATAATCTACAACGTATTGTGTACAATGTTGTTTTTGATTAGTTAATGTTCTAAACAAAATCCTATTCGTTGCCTGCAACTCTCGGTATATGCATGTAGCTCCGTTTTAACGCTTTGTCTGATATGCTTTTTAGTCTTTTCAGAGCCTCAGACATAGCCGTAAAAAAGCGAAGAAACATCTTCGCCTTTTATGTTTTCTCCTCTCTAAAAATACTTCATTCTTCACTCATTCCCAAAGCGGCATATTTTCTCCATTTGTCAATACCTGCAACCATATCTTCTGGTAAGTCAGAGTCAAATTGCATCCATTCTTTTGTTCTCGGATGAGTAAACCCTAATGATTTGGCGTGTAAAGCTTGTCTTGGCAATAGTTTAAAGCAATTCTCTACGAATTGTTTGTACTTATTAAACATTGTTCCTTTCAAAATTCGATCACCTCCATATTCAAAATCATTAAATAAAGGGTGTCCAATATGCTTCATGTGAATACGAATCTGATGTGTACGTCCTGTTTCCAATCTACACTCGATAAGAGAAACATAACCAAAACGCTCCATCATTTTATAATGTGTTACAGCGTGTTTTCCAATCTCAGGATCTTCAAAAACATCCATTACTTTTCTGTTTTTGAGCGAACGCGCTAAATTTCCTGTTACTGTTCCTTCTTCCTCTTCAAAATCACCCCAAACTAAAGCGTTATATCTTCTATAAGTTGTACGGTCGTAGAATTGTTTCGCTAAATGAGTTAAAGCTTCTTCGGTTTTGGCTACAACCATAACTCCAGAAGTATTCTTGTCTAACCGATGAACTAAACCAGGTCTCCCAAAATAATTATTTGGCAACGACGGTAAATTATCAAAATGATAGACCAAAGCATTGACTAAAGTTCCCGTATAGTTTCCAAATCCAGGATGAACAACAAGACCAGCTTGTTTGTTCAATACAATTAAATCATCATCTTCATAAATAATATCTAAAGGAATATCCTCTGGGATTAATTCTAAATTACGAACAGGATAAGGCAAGACAATCGAAATTTCATCGGCAGGTTTAACTTTGTAATTCACTTTTACGACCTCATCGTTTACTAAAATAGTTCCATTTTTGGCTGCTATTTGTAATTTATTACGAGAAGTATTTGGTATTCTGTCCATCAAAAATTTATCAATTCTCAATGGTTCTTGTCCTGGATCTGCGACAATATTATAATGTTCAAAAAGTTCTTCCGACTCTTCTTGATCTGCTCTATCAATTTGTTCTTCGTTCATTTTCTTGTTGTAAAATTGAGGTTTAGTAATAATTTATTATTTAGAACCTTAAATAAATTAATCGTTTTCGATATTAATAAACCATTACTTTAGCGCTTACTGGCGCTCCATCTGCGATTATGTTTACAATGTAAATACCTGTTGTTAGGTTTTGTAAATAATCAGAAATAGTCGTTGTATTGTTATAGTGCTGTTTAAACATCAACTGTCCTGATGTGTTATAGATTCTTAAATCTATCTTTTCATGCCTAGCCGAAAATTTAACTTCCAACATTTTTGTTTCTGAATTAAAACTAAAATTATCAACTAAGTTTTCTTGTTCTTGAATACTAACGGGACCTCCGACTTTTACTTTTAACAAAATAGGTAAATGATCACTGGTATAAAACAAAGCATTTGCTACATCTTGTGGAACATCAGAATTAGAGAGATAATTAACCGATTCATTAAAATGATTTCCATCTTGTCCAACAGCTCTGTAAGAACCTGTATTATATTTAACACCTTGCGAACCATTTATAATGTCATTTGAAACAAAAATCATATCAAAACGATCATCTAACCCTCCATTAGAACCTCCTCCATAAGTATCACAACCATAACACCTAGATGATTGTGTATGTACACTTCGATCACTATAGCTATTGTGCCAAGTTCCAGGGTGATTTATAGGATCATTCAAATCTAATGTTCCTCCATTTAAAAATGTCTGATATGCTGATTCCGAACTACTGTAAATATTCATATCTCCTCCAACGATTACATTTTGAGTTCTATTGTGATTCGTTAAATAATTTTTTAATGATGTTACAGCCGCATTTCTTCTTTGTCCGTTATTAAGAGAAGCTCCATATCCAAAATCGGCAGCTGTTCCCGCTTTTAAGTGACATCCATACAAATAAATAAAAGTTGTATCGTGTGTAATCGCCAAATTTGGATCTTTATAATAAACAATATATTCACTGATTGCTCTCAAACTGGTGTTAATATTATTTTGTTTTTTTAATCCTATTTTATTCATATTATAGAACAATAGATTATCGGTATCACTCCCATTAGCATCTTGAAATACAGCCTTAGCATAATGAGATACTCCATTAGCATTTAGACCTCTTGTTAATATTTGAGTTGCTCCATAAGCACTTTTTAACTCACTGACAATAAAGATATCGGGTTGAGTATGCTGAATAATTTTATTTAAGGTATCCGCTCTATCTGGTGTCGAAGAAGGGAATTTTAACATATTATAAAACATAACGGTTAAATCCTCTTGCGCTTTCACAGACACAAACATTGGGGAGGTTAATATCCCTAGTACAAACAATTGCTTTAATATTTTTCTTTTTACCATAACAATACAAAGATAATTTTTTTCTTCTTTGAATAGACTTCTTAGCATGATATTTTCTGAAACAGGGTAAACTAACTTTCTGTTTATACTCCCAACAGTTAACTTATTAAAAAAAATCAAGACTTAGGCGAAAAATTTTATTGAAACTCGTTGCTGAAAAGTTTTACAACGAATTGAAGAAAAGAAAGATTCAAAAAAAAAAAAACGTAAAGTAATTTATTTTGAATTTAGCCCCTTTTTTAATTACAAACTTAATGTACTCAATTTTAAGAAAACTATGGTATAATAGAAAAGGCAAATGCATTAAATTGATCGCCACAACAACCAACCTTTACACCTGTATAACCACCAGAATTTCTTTGAAAAAAGTTAATCGTTTGCAAACCAGAATAACCTGTTAAATCAATAATAAAAGAAGTGTCATCTACGTAGTTAAAACCAATTGTACTACTTGGATTAGAAGTTTGCCCACCTAAGAAATTACTTACGTTAACTGTAGTCGTAGAATTAATACCATAACCAATGTATTTCCATGCCTTTACATTTCCTGGTATAACTATTCCTGCCCTTACAAAAACAAGATATTTTTTTCCTCCTAAAAGATTTATAGACAATCCTGTGAATTCATCTACTACAGAAGTGAAATTAGCACTAGCATAAGAATTGTCCCAAGTTCCAGTGTATAACGCTTGCGAAACACCATTTTGCCAACTTGCTTTTCCATTAGCGTCGGAAGTTAATATTTTCCCAACACCTTGCGTACCATCAACTATTTTAACAGAACCTTGCACTTCTA
>WFNC01000279.1 GCA_015488785.1 Flavobacteriales bacterium
CGGCTTGAGGACATAGAGCTAGAAGAGATA
This sequence comes from Flavobacteriales bacterium, assembly GCA_015488785.1. Lineage (GTDB taxonomy): Bacteria > Bacteroidota > Bacteroidia > Flavobacteriales_D > Parvicellaceae > S010-51. The sequence goes on from WFNC01000279.1 coordinate 31, forward strand.
AAAAATAGTATTGCCTTTTTATCCTTTTGGGGAAACAAACGAATAAGCATATTATTTTTCGTATTTAAACCTTTATAATGTCAAGAGAAAACTTAAAAAACCTAAAACCTAAGAACAAACCAAAAGCAAAGGTTAAGAAAAAAAATACGATCAAAAAGACGAATAATGAATTGACCTTAAAAGGAAAGATTAAAATAATGCTTTTTACTTGGTTAGCTGTTCTTTCCCCTTTGTTAATTATAGCACTAATGCTTGCTACAACTTTTGAGTCAGATTTACCCTCAATAGAAGCGTTGGAAAATCCTCGAAGCGATGAATCGACCAATCTTTATGATGCAAATGGAAAAATAATAGGAACTTTCTTTGCCATGCATACCAATCGTACAAAGGTTACTTATCAAGAGTTGCCTAGAGATATTATCAATGCATTAAAATCTACTGAAGACAAACGTTTTGAAAGTCACTCTGGAGTTGATGGACGTGGTTTAATTAGGGCTATTTTGGGAGCTGTAATCGGTCAAAATAGAGGAGGAGCAAGTACAATTACCCAACAATTGGCTAAAATGATGTTTCATACACCTTCAAAATCCGCATACAAAAGAATTCGACAAAAATTTGCAGAATGGATTATTGCAAGTCGATTGGAAACCAGATACACCAAAGATGAAATAATAGCAATGTATTTCAACCAATTTGATTTTACGCACAATGCTGTAGGTATTCATTCTGCCGCACGAATTTATTTTGGCAAAAAACCACAAGATTTAAAAATAGAAGAATGTGCCGTTTTAGTAGGAATGGCAAAAAACCCGAACTTTTACAACCCCAAATCTCATCCCGATAATGCAAAAAGAAGAAGAGAAGTAGTGCTAAAATTAATGATGGGACAAGGGTATTTAACGCAGTTAGAATATGATTCGTTAAGAGTTCTTCCACTAGGATTAAATTTTCAAAGCGAAACGTACAACTCTGGTTCAGCCCCATATTTGAGAGCTTATGTAAAAAAAGCAGTAAAAAAAATAATAAAGGAAAACGGTTTAGAAAACGAATACGGAAAACCAATCGATGTAAATAGAGATGGATTAAAAATTTATACCACCATTGATTTAAAAATGCAAAAGTATGCAGAAAAAGCGGTAGTAAGTCATTTAAAATCGAGTCTTCAAAAACAGTTAACCAAAGAAGTAAAGAAAAATAAAAATTACCCATTCGCAAATTCTGTTTCTTCCAAAACAAGAAACAACATAATGAGCAGAGCAACGCAACAAAGTAATCGTTACAAAAAATTAAAAAAAGCAGGAAAATCAAACAAAGAAATTAGAAAAATATTTGCAACACCTGTCAAAATGAAAGTTTTTGATTGGACAGGAAAAAACTTCCAAAAAGAAGTTACACTTTCACCATTAGATTCCATCAAGTATTACAAACAAATTCTTAGAGTAGGAATGGTTTCAATAGAACCAACTACAGGATTTGTAAAAGCATGGGTTGGAGGACCAAATTATGAACGTTTTAAATATGACAATGTCTATCAATCCAAAAGGCAAGTCGGTTCTACCATTAAACCTTTTGTATATGCCGCCGCTATCGAAGGAAATAATGTTAATGGCTCTTTTGGACATTCTACGCCGTGCACAACTTATCCAAACATAAAATATTGCTTAGAAGTTCCCAATGGAAACACGACCAATATGTGGTGCCCCGGAGGGCAAAGAACATACGATGGATTTCCAACCCCCCTGTTTTTTGCATTAGCAAATTCCATGAACAATATTACAGCAAAACTAACAGAAACTCCAACAGTAATTCCTCGGGTAAATCAATATTTTGAAACAATGAAACGAAACAATAAATCTTTCACAAACAGCCCTTCACTAGCATTAGGAGTTTGCGATTTATCAGTAATCGACATTACTTCTGCTCATTGCATATTTTCAAATAACGGAAACTACATCGAACCAATCGTAATTGCAAGAATAGAAGACAAACACGGAAAAGTAATCTATGAATCTCA
>WFNC01000280.1 GCA_015488785.1 Flavobacteriales bacterium
CTAAAAAACCAATTGAAGCGCTTTTAGAATTGGTTGATAATGGAGTTCAAAAGAAAATTACCGATGTAGAATCTGATGGTAAATCGGGGGAATTTTTAATTTCATTGCCAGCAGGAAAAAATTACGGAATATCTGTAAATGCAAATGGATATTTATTTCATAGCGAAAATTTTGAAATACCAGAAAGTGCAGGATTTTCTCAATTCGAAAAAATAATTTATCTTAAAAAAATAAAAATAGGAGAATCGATTGTATTAAGAAACATATTTTTTGACGTAAATAAGTCCACCTTAAAAGCTTCTTCAGTCTTAGAATTAGCAAAACTGGCTGATTTATTGAATAAGAACAAATCGTTAAGAGTTGAAATATCAGGACATACAGATACGAACGGAAGCGCATCGCTAAACATGAAGTTGTCTAAGAGTAGAGCCAAAGCAGTAGTTGATTTTCTTATTGAAGCAGGATACGACGCTTCTAGATTTGAATATGTTGGCTATGGAGAAGAGAAACCATTAATCTCTGACGCAGAAATAGCTAAGTTATCTTCATCTCAAGCAAAGAAAGAAGCACATGCAACTAACCGTAGAACAGAGTTTAAAATTCTTAAATATTAATCGTTTAGTTTTTTTGTAAATGTCGTAATTGAGATTGGCTAGAGCATAAAAAAAAACTAGAAAAAGGTTTATATATCAATTATTTTACGATATTTGTAATAATCAAACAAAAAAAGAACATAAAATGAACACAGAGGACAAAAACATAACCGGAATAAAAATTATTGATTCTATATTTTTTGAAGCTAATATAAATCGATATGGAATTTCAGCTATATTATTAGTTTTTGTAGGATGTCTAGGTGGAGTAGTTGTAGGTTTAGGTGGAATTGATAGTGTATTTCAATTATCTATTTTAGCGACTACAACGATGTTTACCATGGCTATGATTTTAGCTGTAGCTCCAATGAAAATAATCGTATGGTCTGGAATAATTGCTATTATATCAGATTTATTACTATTAGCGTTTAATTTGCTTGCGTAAAAAAAACATATTAAAAAAAAAGGAAGTTGAACTTAGTTTAACTTCCTTTTTTTGTGACCTTAAATTCAGCAAGTATTAAATTATTGTTTAATCGATAAAGATAAGTTATTCTTGTAGCTTTGTAACTTCTAAAAAGAGACACAACAGTGAAACCATTATTCTATTTAAACAAATATTTATTAAAGTATAAGTGGAGACTTGTATTGGGTACAATTTTCATCATTTTCTCAAATCTATTTGGTGCCTATATGCCAAGTATCGTCAATACTGCGACTGATAATATAATTGAATACACCAATTCTTCAGTGCATAAAGACGGAGAACAATCAATTATGATGTTGGCTTTATACTTAGCAGGAACTTATGTGTTTTTGTCTTTTATGAAAGGAGTTTTTTTATTCTTTACACGACAAACAATCATTATTATGTCGCGATTGATTGAGTATGATTTAAAAAATGAAATATACAATAAGTATCAAGCTTTAGATATGTCCTTTTACAAGTCCAATAAGACAGGTGATATAATGAACCGAATAAGTGAAGATGTAAGTAAGGTAAGAATGTATTTAGGACCTGCGATTATGTATTCAATAAACTTAGTCGTTTTGTTTGTTTTAGTGATTAGTTTTATGCTGAGAATTAATGTAGAATTAACCCTTTACGCATTAATGCCTTTACCTATCATGTCTTTTTTAGTCTATAAAGTAAGTCGGATTATTAACATGAAAAGTGAGAAAGTTCAAATTTCTCAATCTAATCTATCTTCATTTGTTCAAGAAAAAATATCAGGAATTAGAGTCTTAAAAGCTTACAACAGAAGTAATCATTTTATCGAAGAGTTTAAAGAAGAAACCCTTAATTATCAAATAGCGAATTTAAGTTTAGCGAAGACAAATGCATTATTTATGCCTGTCATTATTTTTCTAATCGGTTTAAGTACAACGATTACAATTTATGTAGGAGGAGAAAAAGCCATTGATGGAAAAATTGATATTGGAGATATTCTTCAATTTGTTATTTATGTAAACATGCTAACATGGCCATTTGCATCAGTTGGATGGGTGACTTCTATGGTACAAAGAGCAGCAGCATCTCAAAAAAGATTAAATGAATTTCTAGAATTAGAATCTGAAATAAAAAATGCTAAAAATCCAATAAAAGACATCAAAGGTTCAATCGAGTTTAAAAACGTTTCTTTTAGGTATCCAGAGAGTAATATTTTAGCCTTAAATCAAGTCAGTTTTTCAATAGAAGAAGGAACAGTTGTAGGTATTACAGGAAAAACAGGTTGTGGAAAATCGACAATAGCAAATTTAATGTGTCGATTGTATGATGTAACAGAAGGGGAAATATTAATTAACAATAAAAATATCAAAGCTTATGATATTTCAGCATTAAGAACAGCTTTTGGTTATGTACCGCAAGAAGTCTTTTTGTTTTCTGATACAGTAGCCAATAATATCTCTTTCGGATTGAAAGATGGAGAAGTTAATGAAGCTAAAATAATACAAGCAGCAAAAGACGCTCAAGTCTATGAAAATATTATAAATTTTGAAGAAGGCTTTGAAACTAAAATAGGAGAGAAGGGAGTTACATTATCAGGAGGACAAAAACAAAGATTATCCATTGCTAGAGCAATAATAAAATCTCCTGACTATATGATTTTTGACGACTGTTTGTCGGCGGTAGATACACATACCGAAGAAAATATTTTGAAAAACTTAGATCGAATTATGAAAAATAAAACAGCTGTTTTAATTGGACATCGAATCTCTACACTTAAAAATGCTGATAGAATTCTATTATTCGATAAAGGAAAATTGATTGAGCAAGGAAGTCACGAAAGTCTTCTAGCCAACAAAAAAGAATATTTTGAATTATATGAAAGACAACATGTAAAAAAATAAAGGTTTGTAAAAATCTTTTGATATATTTACTTGAATTTAACACCTCTAATAGTATAACAAAACAATTATCCGAGATGAAACAAGTGTCAATATTTATTTTAACAATGCTTCTTACAGCATCGTTTTATAGCCAATCCGTAAACAAAGGTCGGATTCAGCTAAAGGCGGGCTTAGGTTTTTTTTATAGCAAACAAAAATCCTCAAATATTTCCCCAGGAACAGGTGCGCTAATAAGTAAAGGAGCTCAAAATAGAACTTTTGGAGAAAACAATATCGCATTATTAATCAATACACATAAAGATTTTGCCTTGGGAATTACCATCGTCAACCAATCCTATAGCGGCGAATCTAAAGTCGATTCACAAGGCGTTGGGGTTAGTGCAGAATATTATATGATCAATAATCCTTATTTTAATTTATATGTAAGCACAACCGCAGGAAAATTAACGGGAACTTGGAGTGATTTTAAAGACGTTGAAATCCTAAAGCAATCAGCAAAAGGAAGTTTCTATACTTTCGGATTGGGAATGAATACTTATATCGGAAAAGTCTTTGGATTTTATGCCGTAGCAGGATTTAAAAATCAAGCAGTCGGAGTAACAAAAGCTTCAATAGGAGGCGTAGAACAAAGTTACATAGGAAATATAAAAGCAATAGACTTAAACTATCTAAACAGAGGCAGCTTTATCAATATAGGAATAACAATAAAACTAAGGAATAAATCAGGAGAAAAATAAGCTTAGAATATTAATAAATAGAATAAAAAAAAAGCTACTTCGAATTTCGAAGTAGCTTTTTTTTTACTCTATTTTCCTCAGACTTTATTGTAGTCTTTTATCTTAAAGCGAGCGGTCTTTCAGTCTTTAATCTAACTAAACATTTTCAATCACCATAGCAGAAGCTCCACCGCCACCATTACAAATTGCAGCAGCACCAAATTTACCATTGTTTTGTTTTAGTACATTAATCAAAGTTACAATGATTCTAGAACCACTATTTCCAAGAGGATGTCCCAAAGAAACAGCACCACCATTTACATCAACCTTGCTAGCATCTAAACCTAGTTTTTTAATGTTAACTAATCCAACAACCGAAAACGCTTGATTCAATTCCCAATAATCAATATCAGAAACCTCCAATTTAGCTTTTTTCAATGCAACAGGAATCGCTTTTGAAGGTGCAGTCGTAAACCATTCTGGATCATGAGCAGCATCACCATAACCGACTATTTTGGCAATAGGCTTCAAACCTAACTCCTCCGCTTTTTCTTTACTCATCAACAATAGGGCAGAAGCACCATCATTCAACGACGAAGCATTAGCAGCAGTAACAGTTCCATCTTTTTTAAACACAGTTCTCAATTGTGGAATTTTCTCTATTTTTACATTCGAAAACTCCTCATCCTTGTCCACAATTAAAGCATCACCTCTTCTTTGAGGAACTTCCACAGGAACAATTTCATCGTCAAATTTATTTTCTTCCCAAGCCTTAGCCGATCTTTTGTAAGATTCGATCGCAAAACTATCTTGATCTTCTCTAGTAAAATTATATTCAGCCGCACAAGTTTCAGCACAAACTCCCATATGAACTTGATTATAAACATCCGTAAGACCATCTTTAACCAATCCATCAATCATTTTAACATCTCCTAGTTTTGTTGCCTTTCTAGCGTTATAATAATGGGGAGCCATACTCATATTTTCCATTCCTCCAGCAATAACAATAGCATTGTCACCAGCCAAAATAGATTGAGTAGCCAAACTCAAAGCCTTCATTCCCGAAGCACAAACCTTATTAATCGTTGTCGCAGGAACCTCCTGAGATAATCCCGCAAAAATAGCCGCTTGCCTAGCAGGAGCCTGTCCCAAATTAGCTTGTAGCACATTTCCCATAAAAACTTCCTCAACCAAATTTGGGTCAATCTTAGCCTTATCAATTGCACCTTTTATAGCCGTAGCACCTAGTTTTGTCGCAGGTACAGAAGATAAAACCCCTCCGAAACTCCCTATAGGAGTCCTAACTGCCGAAATAATGTAAACCTCTTTCATTCTAATATGTGTTGTTTTAGTCGCTATTACTTCGTCCTTCTTACTTGGGCGTTTATACTCAAACCGAAAAGCAAATCGGTTTGAGTATAACGGGCTATCCGCTAATAGTTTTTGAGTTTAAAGAAGTAAAACTAAATCCAAAAAGGAGCTCATAAAATCGCTCTTTTTAGCTAAGTTTAACTAATCTTAAAACACAAAAAGCTACCGCTACTATCCCTAACGCAAACAAACAAAAGTATTCCGTAGTAACTTCAAGTTAAATGTATAGAAATGGTTTTAAATCGAGGATTAAAAGTGAAATTGAGATATTTTAATTTTGCTATAAGTATTTTTAAGAAGCATAACTATAATAGCCATAGTTCACAAAAAATAGCGACAAGAAAAACAAACCATTTTCAACTTATAGTTCGACTTTAAACTACTTCATTAAATAATTCCTTACAAAAATAAGAAAAATTACTCATTAATAAAAGTTGATTATTATCATATACTCAATAC
>WFNC01000281.1 GCA_015488785.1 Flavobacteriales bacterium
CATTCATTAGATAACTTAATTCAATTTGCAGTAGATTATTTTAGAGATTTAAAAACTAAATTTGGAGAAGGAAGAGAACGAAAAACATTGATTAGAACTTTCGATAGTATTTCTGCAAAAAAAGTAATCGTATCGAACAAAAAACTTTATGTTAATAAAGAAGAAGGTTTTATGGGGTGGGCACTTCGAAAAGATGAATTTGTTTCTGAGTGTTCAGAGATTGATGATGTTATTTTATTCTTTAAAACAGGTAAAATGTTAGTCACTCGTGTTGTTGACAAAAAATTTGTAGGAAAAGGAATTATTCATATTGGCGTTTGGAAAAAAGGAGATAAGCGTACAATTTATCACATGCTTTATCAAGATGGGAAAACGAAGGCTTCGTATATGAAACGTTTTAATGTTAGTAGTATAACAAGAGATAAAGAGTATGATTTAACGACAGGTAAAGGTTCTAAATTGCATTATTTTTCTGCAAATCCAAATGGGAGAAGAGAGGTTGTCGCTGTAAAATTAAGACCTAGACCACATTTAAAAAACATTAGATTCGATATTGATTTTGGTGAATTATTGATAAAAGGAAGAGCTTCAAAAGGAAATAGAGCAACCAAAGAGTTAATAAGTAAAGTTGAACAAAAAGAAGTTGGAGGTTCAACACTTGCCGCTCGTAAAGTTTGGTGGGATAAAGTCGTAAGAAGATTAAATGACGAAGGTAGAGGAGAGCTTTTAGGAGAATTTAGAGGAGACGATAAAATCTTAACACTTCATTCTTCTGGTCATTATCGTTTAAGCGGATTTGAATTGGCAACAAAGTTTGGTGATGACATGATTCACATCGAGAAATGGCATCCCGAAAGACCAATAGCGTGTGTATATTGGAATGCAGAAAAAGAAATGTACTACGTGAAAAGGTTTTTGGCAGAAACGTCAAGTAAACCTGTTTTGTTTATTACTGAAGATGAAGGTTCAGAAATGGTATTAGCGACGACTAATAAAGAACCAAAAATTCAAATTATTTACAATAAGCATTTAAGAGAAACCAAACATTTACCAGATGGTTTAGAATTGCTGAATGAACTGATAGAAGTAAAAGGTTTGAAAGCTCAAGGAAATCAATTGACTAAATTAAAAATAAAGGAGATTAACCTTTTACCAATCGAAGAAGGTGAAGAGTGGATCGTAGAAGAAATCGAAGAAATAAAAACCGCTGCCGAAGAGGATAATATTGAAGTTTTAGAAGAGCAAATAGAAGAAAAAATAATAGAGCAAGAAAAGGTCGAACCAATTAAAGATGCTGCTCCAGTTGAAATGGAATGGGATATTGAAACACCTAATACTAAAGAAAAAGAAGATGATAAAAAGGGGAGTAGTAAAGGTGCAATAAAAGAAGATCCAGATGAAGATGACGATCAAATGAGTTTATTTTGATTCTCAAAAGTATAGAAAGTGTAAAACTAAAGCTCAAATGTTAATTCATTTGAGCTTTTTTTTTATTCAATCAAATAAATAAGAATATCTTTGCATCTTTTAAGCACAAAAGTAGATATGAGAACAAAAACATTAAAAAAGAACAAAGTAAACATGGTGACCATGGGATGTTCTAAAAATCTTTTCGATTCAGAATTGATAATGGGACAGCTAAAAGCCAATAAGTTTGACGTAGAACACGAGTCATTATCTGAAGATTCAGAAATTGTAATTATAAATACTTGCGGTTTTATTGGTGATGCCAAAGAAGAATCAATCAATCAAATCTTACATTTTGTAGAAGCAAAAAAAGAAGGGTTAGTTTCTAAAGTCTATGTTACAGGTTGTTTATCTCAGCGTTATAGAGAAGATTTAGAAAGAGATATCCCAGAAGTAGATGCCTATTTTGGTACGAGAGAATTACCTCGTTTATTAAAAACATTAAAAGCGGATTATAAACACGAATTAATTGGAGAACGATTTATTTCTACACCCACTCATTATGCTTATTTAAAAATAGCAGAAGGTTGCGATAGACCTTGTTCTTTCTGTGCAATACCTTTAATGAGAGGAAAGCACGTTTCTACACCAATCGAACAATTGGTTAAAAACACAACCGATTTAGTCGCTAAAGGAACAAAAGAAATCATATTAATTGCTCAAGATTTAACTTACTACGGTTTAGATATTTATAAAAAAAGAGCCTTGGCGGATTTAATCACCGAATTGTCTAAAATAGATGGATTGGATTGGATTAGACTTCATTACGCATATCCATCAGGTTTCCCTGAAGATGTATTAGATGTTATGAGAGACAATCCAAAGGTTTGTAATTATTTAGATATTCCATTGCAACACGCATCAACTAAGATACTAACAGCAATGCGAAGAGGAATTACAAAAGAGAAGACGACCGAATTGGTAAAGAAAATCAGAAAAGAAGTTCCAAATGTAGCCATTAGAACAACGCTTATCGCAGGTTATCCAGGGGAGACAGAAGAAGATTTTCAAGAAATGTACGATTGGGTAGAAGAAATGAGATTTGATCGTTTAGGAATATTCGCTTATTCTCACGAAGAAGACACGCACGCCTATAATTCTGAAGACGATGTTCCGGAAGAAGTTAAGAAAGAACGAACAGAGCGAATTATGGAATTACAAGCAGGTATTTCTTTTGATTTGAATCAAGAAAAAATTGGAAATACCTACAAAGTTATGTTCGATAGAATAGAAGGAGATTACTTTATAGGACGTACAGAATTCGATTCGCCAGATGTAGATAATGAAGTTTTAATAAAGAAAGATAAAGATACTTACTTAAGAATAGGTGATTTTGCGAATGTAAAAATAACAGGAGCAGAGCACTTCGATTTATACGGAGATTTAGTTGATTAAATCTTATGTCGGAATATTAAAAAAAAGCGAGTAAATTTATTTACTCGCTTTTTTTTGTTTGAAGCAATAATTTATGAAGCTTCTTTAAAGATACATTAGTTTTAGTAAGGTGGTGTAATTAAACTGTTTAGAATTAAGCTTCAAAAGATTAATTTTCAACCTGTGTTTTTTTTAATTCACTAATTTAAAGTCTTAATTACTAAATAAAACCGAGCAAAATTGTTAATAACTAACATTAGAGTCTTAAAACAATCTAGCTTGTACCTTTGATAGCCGTTAAATTATTATTATTTTCGTGAGATTATTATTTTCTTTATTAAATTAGTGGGAATAATACCAAATAAAAGCAAAACAACTAATAACTGACTTGAGAATAAAGACCTCAATAGCTATTTATGGAAAAAGTAAAATTAAAAATTGTAGGCTTATCATATAGCCAGACTCAGTCGGGAGCTTACGCATTAGTATTGGGAGAGGAAAAAGGAAAAAGAAGGTTGCCAATTATCATTGGAGGCTTCGAAGCGCAGGCAATTGCAATTGAATTAGAAAAAATGGCTCCAAGTCGCCCTTTAACCCATGATTTATTTAAAAACTTTGCCGATTTATATGACATTCACATCAATGAAATTTTAATTTATGATTTGGTAGAAGGAATTTTCTTTGCAAAACTTATTTGTGAAAAAGACGGGAAAGAAATAGAGTTGGATTCTAGAACTTCAGATGCAATTGCGCTGGCGGTTCGTTTCAATAGTCCTGTTTATACTTACGAATTTGTTCTTAAAACAGCAGGAATTGTCTTGGATGACGATAATTATGCCGAAGATTTAGAAGATTCTGAAGAGGTTGTAATTGAAGAAGAAGCGGAAGAAGTATTATCGATTGAAGAGCTAAACAATCAATTGAACGAAGCCTTGGAATTAGAAGATTATGAAACGGCTTCTAAAATTAGAGATGAAATAAATAAAAGAGAAGCTTAAAGTAATCTTGTCTATTTTTAACAAACATATTAAAATATGAAATACTTTTATAAATTATTATTAAGCTTTTTATTTTTAACTTTTTATTCTTTTTCTTTCGGTCAAAACAAAATTGAAGAGGCGTTAATAGGAGATTGGAATCTCACTAAAACAGCTTTTAATGACGGAACATACGAACCATCAGATTCAAATACGTATTTTATAAAAATTAATGAGAATGGACTCTTTTCATTCAATTTAGGAGAAGATCCTACAGATATTACAAAGGGAAGTTGGGAATTAAACGATAGAGAAATAATCTTGTATCCTTTAGCTGATGATTTTTCTATAAAAATAGATTCATCTTTTATCGAATTGGATTCTTCCAATAGAGAAATAAAATATTTTGCGGATGGAGTTCATTTTATGTCGAATAAAAATGGACAGTTAAGACAGAAAGTAGCGTTATTAAAATTTTCAATTACAGAAATTAATAAAGGACATTTACAGTTAGAATCCGAAGGTACAGTATCTCATTTTACTCAAAAATATGTTAGACATTCTTCAGCAGCACCAGTTTCTAAGTTTAGTGTAAATTCTATTTTTAGAGCCATAATTGGAATGGCATTCTTAGTCTTTATTGCTTGGTTGTTTAGTTCCAATCGAAAAGCAATTAATTGGGCTTTGGTAGGAAAAGGACTAGCTTTTCAAATTACAATAGCTATTTTAGTTTTAAAAGTTGATTGGATCGAAGCTGGATTTGAAGCAATTAGTAGAGGTTTTGTAACCTTAATTGGATATACCAATGTTGGAGTTGATTTTCTATTCGGACAATTTGGAATAGGGAAAATTCAAGGACCTTTAATGAACTTTGCATTTAAAATTTTACCGACAATTGTTTTCTTCTCTTCACTGATGAGTTTGCTTTATTATTGGGGAGTATTACAGCGTATTGTTTATGTTTTTGCTTGGGTTATGAAACGAGTTATGAATTTATCTGGAGCAGAAAGTTTAGCTGCCGCAGGAAATGTTTTCTTAGGGCAAACCGAATCGCCTTTACTCGTAAAACCTTACTTAGGTAAAATGACAAAATCAGAAATGATGTGTCTAATGACGGGAGGAATGGCAACTATAGCAGGAGGAGTTTTAGCTTCCTTTATTGATTTCTTGGGAGGAGATGATCCTGTACAGCGATTATTTTATGCTAAACATTTATTAATCGCTTCTATTATTTCGGCTCCAGCTGCAATTGTAGCAGCAAAAATATTGGTTCCAGAAACAGAAGACATAAACGAAGATTTATCTATTTCTAAAGATAAAATTGGAACAAATGCTTTGGAAGCAATATCCAATGGAACAACAGACGGATTAAAATTAGCCGTTAATGTTGGAGCGATGTTATTGGTCTTTATCTCTTTAATGGCGTTAGGAAATGGAATACTTGGTTGGTTTGGAACGTTTGGAGGAATTAACGAATGGATTGTTGCAAACACACAATATTCAGCACTATCTTTCGAATTGGTTCTTGGTTATATTGGTCGTCCTATCGTTTGGATTTTGGGAGTAGATTGGTCAGAATCTGTTTTTGTAGGCGAACTTTTAGGAACCAAAACAATACTGAATGAATTTGTAGGTTACTTAAAATTAGGAGAAATGAAAGCTAACGGTATTTTATCCGATAAAGCAATTATTATGAGTACTTATATGCTTTGTGGATTCGCAAATTTTGCTTCAATAGGAATTCAAATTGGAGGAATAGGAGCATTAGCCCCAAACAAAAAAGGACAATTATCTCAATTAGGAATGAGAGCCTTATTGGGAGGTACAATAGCTAGTTTACTTACCGCTGCGGTAGTAGGAATGATGTATTAATATTTTTTGTGAAAATAATGGGAACAAACGAATATTCAGAACTATATCAATTACAAAAGCAATACTTTAAAAATGTTCTAAAAAAAGAACGTCTTTATGCCCGTAAAGAACGCTTGTTGAAAATAAAAAAATGGATTAAGGATAATCAAATATTAATTCAAGACACACTTTACAACGATTTTCAAAAAACACCAGAAGAAGTATTAATTTCTGAAATAAAACCAATAATTGGAGAAATAAACTTAGCCTTAAAAAAACTAAGAAGTTGGAATAAAGACAGAAGCGTTTCTGCTCCGCTAACATTATTGGGAACTAAAGGGAAAATAAAAATTGAACCCAAAGGCGTTTGCTTAGTCATCGCTCCTTGGAATTTTCCGTTTATGTTGGCGGTAGGTCCAATTATTTCGGCTATTGCAGCAGGAAATACAGTCGTATTGAAACCGTCAGAAATGACACCACATACCGAAAAATTACTCGTTAAATTATTCTCAGATTTGTTTCCCAAAGAATGTATCGCCGTTATTACTGGAGGAATTCCAGAAACGACAGCATTGCTCCAACTACCGTGGAATCACATTTTTTTTACAGGAAGTCCTCAAGTAGGAAAAATCGTAATGAAACAAGCTGCCGAACATTTAACCTCCGTAACCTTGGAGTTGGGAGGTCGAAATCCCGTCGTGATTACCAAAAATGCAAACCTTAGAGATGCAGCAAAAAAACTAGCGTGGGGAAAATTTTTTAACAACGGTCAATCTTGTGTATCACCTAATTATGTTTTAATCGACAAAGAAATTAAAGCCAAATTTATAGAAGAATTAAAATTCGAATTTGTCGATATGTATGGAAATTATCCAGAAGAAATAAAGGAGAACAAAGCATTGACCAGAGTCGTTAATAATTTCCATTATAATCGGTTAAAAATCTTATTAGACAGCAGTATAAATAGCGGAGCAGAAGTCGTTTTTGGAAACATAACCGAAGAGAAAACAAATTATATATCCCCTACAATTCTGACCAATGTAAAAGAAAATAATCCTATTTTTGAAGAAGAAATTTTTGGGCCAATTTTACCGCTAATCGAATATTCTAACATCGAAGAAGCCATAACAACCATTCAAAAAGTAGATTCTCCATTAGCGTTTTACGTCTTCTCAAAATCCAAGAAAGAACAAGAATACATCATCAACAATACCAGCGCAGGCACAACCGTAATCAACGATACAACACTACAATTTGCCCATCCCAATTTACCTTTTGGAGGAGTTGGAAGTTCAGGAATGGGAAAAGCCCACGGACATTATGGATTTTTAGAATTTTCAAACCAGCGTGCAATACTCACACAGCGAACCAACGGAACAACCTCTCAATTTATTTATCCAAAATACAACTGGTTCAATCGACTAATCATAAAAATTATTACTTGGAACGAATAAAATACTTTGGGCGTTCGAGCGGGTCATCCGCACTCGCTTTTTTTGTTCCATAAAAAAAATGGAACAAAAAAGAGCTCAAACAATTGCTACTACCCCTAACGCAATTAACGTCTATTAATGATATTAATTGGTGTCACTTCAACAAATAGATGACATTCTTTTGACAGAAGTTAAAAAAATAAGACTTATTTTTGTTGTAAAATAGACCTTTTCAATGCAAAAAATATTTTATAATCAATTTCGAATTGCTTTATTTTTCTTTGTGATTTCTGCAATTTATGGATGGAGTATGCGCTTGTATAAAGTCTTTGATTTTATTAAAATACCTTATCACAGTATATTGCAAGCTCATTCTCACGTTACTTTTTTGGGATGGGGTTTTTTAGCTGTCATTAGTTTAATCGGTGTCGTTTTTTATCCAAAAATAATAGAATCCTCTAAGTATCTAAAAGTTGTTTTTGGAATTATGAGCTTTTCTTTGTTAGGCTTATTAATCAGCTTTCCGTTACAAGGTTATAAAGTTTTTTCAATTGTCTTTTTGTCTAGTTTTTTAGTCGCAAGTTATTTTTATTTAGCTCGAATCCTAAAACTTCTAAAAGGCATTAAAAGTGCGGGAACTCAATTTATTAGAACAGGTATTTGGTATTATTACTTGTCTAGTATTGGTATTTGGGCAATTGCCTTTATTGTAACGAACTATGGGAAAACAGACTTATATTTCAATGCTATTTATTTCTATTTACACTTTCTGTACAATGGTTTTTTTGCTTTTTCTTTATTTGGCTTATTGTTCACTTACCTAGAACGAAAAAGCGATTTTAAATTACAAAAAACGGTAAAATATTTTTATTGGGCAACCAACTTAGCCTGTATTCCCGCTTATACATTATCTCTATTGTGGAAAGAAGCTCCACCTTTTGTTGTATTTATAGCCATTGTTTCAGCCTCAGTTCAATTGTTTTCGCTATTTTATTTAGCGAAATTATTGCCCGTCTTTATTCAAAATCTAAAATCAAAGTTAGGTAAATGGTTAGCCCTTCTTATTTTTACATCATACAGTTTAAAGCTTATGATTCAATTTTTAAGTGCCTTTCCTGTAATTGTAAGAGAAGCTGTTCTTTTTAAATCTTATTTTATAATTGGTTATATCCATTTATTTACTTTAGGTTTTATGAGTTTATTTATTCTATTATTCACTTTTATTTTCACAAAAGTTAGATTGAATGTAACAGCAATAAAGCTTTTTGTATTGGGGATTATTTTAAGTGAATTTTTGTTATTCTTTCAAGGAGCAATGCTTTCATTATTTCAATATGGAATAGAGAATCTAGACTTATGGCTTTTAATCGTAAGTACTTTACTTCCTTTAGGGTTAATCGTTCAGTTAATTACTGCCAGAAAAGAAGCTTAAAGACTTTCATTAAGTTTGTGGGGTCATTTATTTTTTTGGAAAAAAGTCAATGTTTCTTTTGTTGGTTTTGCAGGTTTTGGTGTCGGGATAAATTTAATCTTTCATAAAAGAATAAGTTTTTTGTGTTTAATGAATTCAACACATTGTACATAATACATTGTACAATTTACGATAAATAGAGTATTCAGCGTTGGTTCATTTCTAAATTAGAAAACCTATACTAAACTTGGCAGAACCTGTTATTAAAAATAAAAAGGATAAAGTTTATTTCCATTTTCAGAAAACATAATTGTTGGTAATGGAAATTTAATTAATCCAAAAGATCCGAGAATAGTTTTAGCCCATTTTTGTTTCACCTTTATTTTCGATAAATCAACATCTAAACTCAAATAATATTGTTGGTAGCGGTTAAATTGAGAACTAATATCTCTATTGTTATGAATTACAGGAGTCATAACTTCTCCCGAAATCATTTCTTCGGCTCCTATACCGAATGCTAAATTTAGCCATTTAGGAAATTTAGAATTTTCATTTAAAAAAGAATGGATATTCGCACTCAACCAAATCGTTTGACCATTGTAATCTTTCAATAATCTTTGAGGAACTGTTTGCCCCAATAAATTCGGTCTAAATTGAGCATAATCAGTTAAATGAGCCGATATTTTTAAACGAATACGTTGTTCTTTCCATGCTAAATCCTGCCCAATAACTAAAGCACTTCCTATGGCATTAGCGAGTAAATCGCTAGTCGAAAATCCCCATTGAGAAGACGTTCCATCTAACAATTCAACACCTGTT
The DNA here is from genome assembly GCA_015488785.1 of Flavobacteriales bacterium. Classification (GTDB taxonomy): domain Bacteria; phylum Bacteroidota; class Bacteroidia; order Flavobacteriales_D; family Parvicellaceae; genus S010-51. The sequence continues at coordinate 9,333 of WFNC01000281.1, forward strand.
AGGTAAACAAAACCTAAACCGCCTCCTAGCAAAGCTCTTTTCTTTCCTTTTGCTCCGCTCCATTTCATCAACTCTATTCCCGATAAGCCAATATAATAAGCCGTAGTAGCATGACCAAACTTATCCATGTGAAGCCATTCTTTACTATCATCGAAGATATGCATGGAGGTTTTAGGGTAGTTTTTGTACCAAATTTCATTCAAAATAAGAATAGAACCAACAGCTAAAACAGATTCTGAAATCAAAACACTTTTAAATCTCGTCTTATTAAGCGTATCAGAATTCACCCAAAAATTAGAACCCTGTGCAAAAGTTAACTTGATTAAAAGTATAAAAATTAGTAAATTAGCAAATCTCATTACCACAAATTTAACTAGATGATTAGAATATCAATATTATTTTTAAGCCTTTTTTTATTTTTTGCTTGTTCCAAAGAGAAAAGATCGGATAAAAAAGGAATAAAAATGAAAACTTTTATTAAAAGTATTTCTTCCAAAGCAAAAGGTAGAAATACCAATTTTATGATTATCCCTCAAAATGGAATCGAACTTGTTTACAATGAATACGATGCTGAAAGTGGAGTAGATTACAATTATTTAGAAGCGATTGATGGAGTAGGGATAGAAGAACTTTTTTATAATGATGGAGTAGTCGTAGAGGATGAAAGATTAGCTACACTAAAATTAGTTAAAGATCAAGTACCTGTTTTGGTAGCCGATTATACTGGGAATGATAATGAGCGAACCGAAGCAATTTCGAAGAATTTAAATGAAGGCTTTATTTGTTATCCCAGAGCTTCTAATAATTATGATTATGAATACATTACAACGCCAATAATAAACGAAAATAGTGATGATGTAAACACTTTGTCTGATGCTAAAAATTATATCTACATGATTAGCTATAATCAATACAGTTCTAAGCAAGAAATCATAAATGCTCTAAGCAATACCAATTTTGACGTTATACTCATGGAATTGTTCTTTGATACAGATTTACCTTTTACCAGTTCAGAAATAGCACAATTAAAAACAAAAGCAAACGGAGGAAGTAGAAAAGTTATTTCTTATATGAACATTGGAGCAGCAGAAAATTACCGTTATTATTGGAAAGACAATTGGAAATTACACCACCCTAGATGGTTAAAAAAGCCTTATGATGGCTATGAAGATGAAATTTGGGTAAAGTTTTGGAAAAATGATTGGGAAAATATTATTTATAAAGAAGATAATTCGTACCTTGATAAAATAATAGACGCAGGATTCGATGGCGTTTATTTAGATAATATTGAAGCGTATTATTTTTTATATTTTGATTAGTACAGCATGAATTTTACAGAAGCAAAAGATTATATAATGGACCGATTGGTAAATGAATTGTCAAGCGATTTGCTTTATCATGGTGCTCATCATACATTTCATGTTGTAAAAGCTTCAAATCGACTCGCTATTGGTGAAAAAATAAACAAACACGATTACAATTTATTAATAACCGCAGCCTACTTTCACGATTGTGGTTTTTTATATCAGTATAAAAAGAATGAACCAATTGCTATGAAAATAGCACAGGAAGAATTACCAAAATTTGATTATACACAAGAAGAAATAGAAATAATTGTAAATATTATAGCTGCAACCCAGTCTCATATTGAGCCTAAAACGCTAATCGAGGAAATTATGTGTGATGCAGACCATGACTATTTAGGAACGACAGATTATCATAAGATAGCAAGTACGCTTAGAGAAGAATTGAAACTCCAAAATATAATTTATTCTGAATTAGAGTGGATTGAGTTACAACATGATTATTTACTAAATCGACATCGTTATTATACGAAAACAGCTATAGATACTCGCCAAGAACAAAAGACTAAAATAATAGAGGAAATGGCAGGTATTCTTTCGTCTAAAGTAAAGTAGCTTTATTTCTCAGTAAAAAATCTAGTATTGTTATCGCTGCCATACTTTCTACAATTACAACTGCTCTAGGAACTACACATGGATCATGTCTTCCTTTTCCTTCAAGTATAATTGATTCTCCCTTGTCATTAACTGACTCTTGATTTTGGATAATTGTAGCGACAGGTTTAAATGCTACGTTAAAATAGATATCTTCACCATTCGAAATTCCACCTTGTATTCCGCCCGAATTATTTGTTTTGGTCGTAATGATATTATCCTTTGAACTAAAAATGTCGTTATGTTGACTGCCAAGTTGTTTTGTCCCTTCAAATCCAGAACCATATTCAAAACCTTTTACAGCATTTATACTAAGCATCGCTTTACCCAAATC
>WFNC01000282.1 GCA_015488785.1 Flavobacteriales bacterium
CCTTTAGGATATACAAAGGTCAAAATAATTCTAAAGAAATTTTGAAAAAGATATTTTATTCTTGAAAAAAAACTTACCATAATTTATTTTACTTTTTAATACTAAACACCAAATATAGACAAAATAACATTTAAATTGAATTATACATAGTATAATGTTAAACCTTTTTTGTATCATTAAAATAATCCTCACTTGTTCCGAGCGAATACTCTATGCTTAATATTTTTCAACAAACCATTAAACTCTTCAGAAACAGAAGTCAAACTTATTAAGCTTAGGTAAATTAAACTTAAAAGAATTGAATTAAATGCGATTTCTACAAGCTGATTTTGAAAAAGCATTGGTTTTATTTCAAAGATTATAACAACCGTCATTGTTATAGCCAGTAAACTAAAATGTTTTATAGTCAAAGAATTCATGTTAAGTAATTTAAAAACTAAAACATAACGAATAAAAGAATAAATAGAAATAGTTAAGGCTGTTGCTAGTGCTGCACCTACTATACCATATAAAGGAATAAAAATATAATTAAACAATACTGTCATCCCTAGTAACACAGGAAATAAAAACAATGAAAACCTATAATATTTAGTTGCTGACAAAACCCCATGACTATAACCAAAAAATAAATCTAAAATCTTAGACATACCAATAAAAAGTACAACATATTTACCTCCAGCATAAATAACACCATTAGGAATTAAGCCGAACAATAAATCTAAATTATACCAAATTAGCAATAAAAAGAAAATACTAATTAACGCTCCATTAATTGCTGATTTTTTATAGATTTCCTCCAGTTTTTGAACCTTATTCTCTGTTGCCATTTTAGCCATTAACGGAAAAAGCAATTGCACCATAATTTTGGCGGGCATTTCAATTATTGATGCAATAAAAAAAGAAATAGCATAAACTCCAATAAACCCATAAACATTTTCACCTGTAATCAAAAACTCATGAATCATTAGTGTATCTATCTTAGACATTAAAATAACACCACCTGTTCCTACTACTAAGAACAGAGAATATTTTATTATTTCTCTTTTTGTAGGGTGAGAAAAGAAAGTTAAATTAAATGAAAACCCCCTTATTTTAACAATATACAAAGATAGAACAATCACTTCCCCTAAAAATAAAGAAGCGTAAACTACAAAAAGCGTATAAAAGTCAATTAAATTATAAGCATATAAAACTAGCAATAGAGTAAATAACAATCTTATAATTACATTTTTTAAAATTGAAAAAACAAATACTTTAGATAACGCCAACAATATCCCTTCTAAAATATACAAATAAACATTTGCGAATACTAACAATATAAATGGAAAAATATATTCTTTATCTATATTTTCAGACGTAAAAATAAAAAGATTGTAATGAATGCTCAAGTAGAAATAACTTATAAAAATTAGAAATAAAAAAGCAGGAATCAACAGTATAAATGATATAAAACCATTTTCTTCTCTATGCGTTTTAAATCGATGTAAAAATCGGCTAGAAAGATTATTTGCACCAATCATTATGAATGGGATTATCAGAATTGACAAATCAAAATAATATTTAATTATTCCTATTTCTACTTCTGAAAGAATAGATGTTTGTAACCATAAAACATTAAACGCCCCGATAATTATACCTAGATAATTAACAATAGAAGTTTTTATGGTCTCTTTTATTACGACTCCCATTTAATTAGACTCTAAATTAGTCAACAAACCTTTAGACACCCAATACCTAAACTTAATTAACATTTTAGATTTTGCAGGTTGTAATTTTAAACAATAGAAAATACTTAAAATAATAGTTGCAGTCCATTTATAAACCTCGATGACTATTCTAATCCAATAATTAATTTTACCTTCATTTTTTGTCCTTACTTTTTCGCTTATTCCTATTCCTAATGCTTGTTTTTTAATAAAGGAGATATTTAATCTCGCTTCTGGAACAACATGATGGACAAAAATATTTGGAAAGTAATAAATTGGAGCCCCAAGTTCTTTTATCCTAAAAAACAAGTCCTTTTCTTCTCCTCCCATTAAGTTTTTTGCAGAGCGCCCTAACTTAACATTAAATAATCCTACCTTATCTAATACAGCTTTTGAAAATCCCATATTTGCCCCTATAGGGTATTTACTATTCTTAAATAACTTTACATCATTACCAAGATCAATGACAGACATTAACGGCATCAAATACTTAGACATCCAATTTGGAAGAGGAACTTCTAAAAAAGGTTTTATTTTACCTCCAAATCCCAATAATTTATCATCATATATACTTAAATATTTTTTTAATTCTTTAATGTAATTTTCATCTAAAAAAGCATCATCATCTATAAAGACTAAATAATCCCCAACAGATTCTTTCACTCCTCTATTTCGAGCATAAGACAGACCTTGATTTGTCTCTAAAAAAGAATACACATTTTTATCTTTATGCTTTTTTATAAATTCTTCTAGAATTATAGCTGTACTATCCGTCGATTTGTTATTGACTACTATCAACTCCCAATCTTCTTTAGAAGCGCTTTGATTGACAACACTATCTAAACAATGAATTAGATATTTTTCTCGATTATATGTAGATACTATAATTGAAATCATTCTTCTGTAATTTCATTAGCCGATTTATATTCCTGATAAATAGAATATACAAAGATTAACAGAATCAAAACGAAAAATATTGGAGAAACCCAAGAAGCAATGTCATACGATTTTGAAACATATTTAAATTCAATTTTATGGTTTCCTTTTGGAATTTCTAACCCTCTTAATATATAATTAGCTCTAAAAAAATCGACAGGATTTCCATCTATAAAAGCATGCCAACTCGGCTTATAATATATTTCAGAAAATATTGTTAATTGTGGTGTTTTTGAGGTAAAGTTGTAAGTAAGATGATTAGGCTTATAATCAATCAATTCTATTGATGCTGCTGTATCTCTATTTGAAATTTCGGAATTAAATAGCCTTACAAATCTTTTATCTACAATCGCAGTTTCTGCGGGATTAAAACCATTGTCTTCACTTAAAGCGGCAATTTCTTCGTTAGCATCTTCAACAATTTTAACATTGTTAACAAACCAAGCATTGCCAAGCGCTGTTGGTCTAGCCTGAGAAAGTGTATTATTCTGTTCTCTAGTCTCTTTACTATTTTGATACTGAACAATGTATTTAGCATTTAGCATATCTAAAACTTTCTGATTATTTCTACTTAAGCAAGAATCAATTATTTCTTGATAGCGTTTTAGTTTAGCTCCATGATAACCTCCTATAGATTTATAAAAATAACTGGTTCTGGATTCATTAAATGGATTACTAACAGAAAAAACTCTAAAATTTGAATTCAAATTTAAGACACCAAATCGAATAGCATCCATTCGCCTTTTCGATAATCCGTCTTCACTTTCTTCTTTTACAATCGCTAATTTACGTTTTATCTTTTCTATAATTTCAGGGTGATTAGCAGTTTCTTGATTGAATATTTGTTCATCTCCCGAGAAAATATCGTAAGGAATAACTCCTTTTTCTTTTTCTTCCCAAAAACGACTATCTTCATAGTCTGCGCTATTTATATAGCCTGTATTTATACTCCATAAATCAGAAAGAATTAGAATACCTAATCCAAGACTTAGTAATGTTAGGTTTAACTTAGACTTTAAATATCCAAAAACTAAAACTATTGCAAGAAAGACAAATATCAATCCTCTCCAAATATTAGAAGAGAAAATAGAAACCCTTACTTTCTTCAACAATGGATAGTAATCATTATTATAAAACGACAATGTACTCATTTGTTCCTGAGCACTCATATCTGGACTCGCTTTTTCTAAATATTCTGCTGTCAAATTTCCTTGCCCATTTGGAAAAAAATTAAAAAAAGAATCGGGAGTTATTAGCAACAAAAGTAAAAAACCAATAAATACAGCCGAAACAATATAAAATTTATTAATTTCTTTTAAAATAATTTCTTTCTTGATTACTAACGTTCTTAAAAATAAAGCAGCTAATAAAGGTAGTGTAAACTCAACAATAACTAATGCCATACTTACAGTTCTAAACTTATTATAACCTGGTACATAATCTAAAAATAGATTCGTAAACCACATCATATTTTTACCCCAAGCAAGAAATATTGCTAAAATCGAGACTCCTAACAAAGTCCACTTCAATACCCCATCAACATAAAACAGGGCTAACAATGCAAAAAACACGATTATTATACCAACATAATCATTTCCTGATGTAAAACTTTGATTCCCCCAGTAAGAAGTCTCATTTGCTATTCTATTAAAAACTTGCTGTTTAACTTGCGGTATCATATTTCCCGACAACAAATCTAGATTATCTTCAGAAACAGCTTCTTCATGCAACAGAAACAGAGGTAAATTCCCGCCTCCTTTTACATAAGGTAGCATCAAGCTAAACGTCTCTCCTGTTCCGTAACTCCATGCAGTTGCATAATCTCTATCTAAGCCAGATGTTTTAACACCTGTATTATCGACCAATTCACTTTTACCCCTGGTAGATTTCGCTCCATATTCTATAGTCCCCCATAAACTCCCTAAATTTGTCAATATAGAAAACACTGAAAATAAGACTAAAACTCCAGAAACAATAAAAAAAGATTTCAAATCTTTTCTTTTAACATAATTGATAAACTCACCGACAACAACAAATAAAATAATAAAAACTAAGTAATAAGTAATTTGTAAATGATTCGCACGCAAAATCATTCCTAAAAAAATAGAAAACAGACTAGCACCAAGTAATAGTTTCTTACGATAAGACAATATAACCCCCGCTAATATTGGAGCCATTAAAGCGATAGCAAAAGCTTTTGAAACGTGTCCTGCTTGAATGATAACAAAGAAATAGGTTGAAAAAGCAAAAGCTATCGCTCCTACAATCGCCATTCTAAAATCTACTTTTAAACTAAGCAATAAGATATAAAAACCTAACATATACAACCATACAATACTTATGGGGCGGGGTAACCCTAATGAGAGTATTGTAATCAGAGACATCATTGGGTTATTATGCTTAACCGAAATTTGATCTGCTGGCATCCCCCCAAACATTGAATTTGTCCACAAAGCTTCACTTCCACTTTCCTCCCTAAAGTCTTCAATTTCTTTAGACATCCCTCGCCATGTCTTAACATCGTGAGCAACAATCGTATACCCTTCCAAAGCTGGATGAAAATAGGCGACAGAAATAGACAGAAATATACCTAATGCTAATAAATGAGGTAAAAAAGCCTTAAAATTTAAATTCATATCTTATTTTTTTATACAAGTTGTAAAGATAGAAAAAAAAGTACACCTATTATTTTAATCATTAAAAAATTGACAGTAACTAAAAACTATCAATAAATGACCTTTGTAACATCTGTAACATAAATAACAAATAAAATATTAGATATTTGCACCATATAAATAACACATAACTATGAAATTACTAATTAAATCAATTGCACTTCTCTCTTTATTTTCTCTAGCGTCTTGCGGAGAAGGGGAAGCTCAAGAACAAAACGCTAACCATCAAAAAGCAGAAGCTACACACGAACAGCATGCTGAAAAAACAATTGCTAAGAATGTAAATGTTGCTGAATTCAAAAAACTTATAGAAAGTGGAAAAGGAGTGCTTATTGACGTCAGAACTCCAGGAGAGTTTAATAGTGGAAATATTGAAGGAGCCAAAAACATAAATATAGCCGGAGATTTTACAAATCAAATTCAAAAACTAGATAAGAACGTTCCTGTTTATGTTTACTGCCGCTCAGGTGGTAGAAGTGGAAGAGCAATGCAACAGATGAAAGGAATGGGATTTAAAGAAATTTATAACCTTTCTGGAGGAATGGGAGCTTGGTCTAGACAATAAAATAATACCAACGATAATAAAAAAGCCATTATAGAATAACTATAATGGCTTTTTTTATTAATTACTTTTAAAACTAATCTATTTTTTTCTCGTAAAGCAAATCAATTATATCAATATTTTTGTTTCTAACTTTCAGTAAAGTCGAAAGTATTTTCTACTTCTGAATCAGGATTACTAATCAATGATTGCAATGGAGTACAAACTCCACTTACGCAACTATACGCTTTTAAATCATCTTTAAAAATCGAAGACTTAAATACCGACTCATTCATTAGCATTCTAACACATTCTTGAATTCCTTCTATAATTGACGGATGTGGATGAACTAAATTAGCCAATAATTTAATACTCTCTCCTGTCTTAATCAACAATGCAACTGCTTGAATTGCACTAGAAGCGTGCTCTCCAATAGCCCTCATTCCAAGGACTTTCATTTCGTTATCGTTAGTTACTATTATTTTGAAAAACCCTTGTGTTTTTCGCATTGCAATTGCTCTAGCTATACATGAGAAATTTATTTTAACGACTTTTACTTCCAATCCTCTTTCTGCACATTGTTTTTCATTCAACCCCACCGATGCTACCTCTGGCTCTAAAAACATGATTGTACTTATATTATCGTAAGAAAGTGGTGTTGTTTTCTTACCAAAAATTTTCTCTACTGCTTGTCTTCCTTCAAGCTCTCCCATATTAACTAAGGCTATTTTTCCAGTCGCATCACCAACTGCAAAAATATTTGAAACATTAGTTTTGGTATCTACATCTCCAATATGACGTCCTCGCTGGCTCATTTTCACCCCAGCATTCCCCATATTTAAACCACTAACATTAAGTTCTCTTCCTATAGATAATAAAGCTTTTTCAACTCTTATAACTTCTCTTCTTCCATCTTCGTAAGACAATTCATATTCCACTTCCCCGTCAACAACTTCTAATCTTTCTAACTTGGAACTATGATGAATCGTTACTCCATGTTTTTCCAAATTACCTTCTACCATACTTGAAATATCTTCATCTTCGAATGGTAAAATATGATCTGCTCTATCAATTAAGTAAACTTTTGTTTTGCCAAAATTTGAGAATATTGTTGCATACTCACAACCAATAACTCCTGCCCCAACAATTACCAAGCTTTTAGGATAATCATGAATGTGATCAATTCCGTTACTGGTCATTATTATTTTCTCATCGACATCGGTATTTGGCAATTTCCTAGGCTTACTACCTGTTGCTATAATTGTATAATCGGCATGAATTTCTTTTGTCTTACCATTTCCTTTATCAATAAAAATTGTTGTATTATCAATAAAACTCCCTATTCCTTTTTCATAATGAAATAATTTTTTAGTCCTGTTCTCTAGTAATTTTATATGACTCGAATATTGAATTTTACGTTCAAACAAGGCTTCTTTTACCGTTTTTTGAACCTCTTCCCAACTGATTTCAAATCGACTTCTTCCAACTGAAACGATGGTCTCATTTATTGATTTTACTTTTTGAGAAACCTCCCAAAGTGTCTTAGACGACAGTGCGCCATTGTAAAGTCCTGCTCCTCCAATTTTATCTTTTTCAATTAATAAAACTCTCTTCCCAAAATCAACTGCTCTCATTGCAGCAGCATAACCTGCTGGTCCTGCCCCTATTATACACAAATCGTACTTTTCTAAATCTTTCATTGGTTTCGTTTCTGTAAATTTCGATACTAATTTACAGTTTTTTAATTAAATTATAAACTGCCTTTGTTTTTTTCTTACCTTTTTCTTCTTTAAATACAAAGAGTGACTCTTTAGAAATATTCAGATCGATTGACTTCTATTTTATATCTAGAACATTAATCTCAACACCGTTTTCCAGAAACTTTTTAAGAATCTGCATAAACAGAAAAGATTAATTTACTTTTAAACCATCTTTAAAATAAGGGATAATAGAATCGGTTAAGGATTCCATAAAGTGAACTAAATCTGTTTTTTCTTGTTGCGTCAAATTTAAAGGCTCTAACATTAAAGAATCAATATTTATTGGCTTATCAACAAAGTCATAAGGATTGTCATAATAATCAACAACTTCTTCCAATGTTTCAAACATCCCATTATGCATATAAGGAGCTGTTAATGCTACATTTCTCAAACCAGGAACTTTAAACTTTCCTAAATCCGACGAATCTTTAGTTACACCAAAACGACCGACATCGTTTAATTTTCCTCCATCATACAAACCTATATTTCGAAACTGATCGGTTGTAAAATCAGGACCAAAATGACAGTCGAAACAATTCGCTTTTGTTAAGAATAAAGTTCTCCCCCTAATTTGTGAAGAATCCAAAGCATTAGGGTTCTCATCATTCATCCATAAATCATGCGGAGCTGAACCATCGCTTTCTAAGCTTCTCTGAAAATCAGCTAAAACTGTAACAATAGAAATTGAATCTGGTTGAGAACCATAAACTTTATTAAAATAATAATTGTAAGCATCGTTATTTTGAAGTCTCTTAACTGCTTCAGCAAACTTAAGATTCATTTCCACAGGATTCTCTACAGGACCTGAAGCTTGCTCTTCAAGTGTTGAAGCTCTTCCGTCGTGAAAGAAAAAAGAACGACTCGCCATATTCATAACCGAAGGTGTATTTCTTGTACCTAACTGACCTCGAACTCCACTTGAAAAAGAAGAATTATCGGCATAAGCGTATTTTGGATTGTGGCAACTAGCACACGATATTGTCTTATCTTCTGATAAAATTGGATCAAAAAACAACTTAGCTCCTAACGCTACAGAATTATCAATTGACTCATCATATTGAACAACAGCTTCTGTTTTTACTCCTGTTGTTGTTGATGATTCATTATTAGCGCAGGAAATCAACGCTACCAATGGAATTACTAAATATATTTTCATAATGCAAAAATGCGTAATTAATTTAAATATTAATATGATATAAGTCTTTTTTTAGTAAAACAGCTCTACAATTTTTAAGCTTTCATTCTGTAATTCAACATCTATTATCAAATAGTACAGAAATTAGTACTCCAAAACCATACATCCAAGTGTAAAAAAAGGCATACAACAATAAAGGCAACTAGATTAAGTGTATATTTACATCTTCAAAATTGTTAACACTATTTAACACTTATTACTTGACAAACGCCTTCTGTAAATCGTATATTTGTGTAAAGCAAAACGAAAAACAAAAAGTTAATTTTTTAATACTATGGACTTAGAAAACACATCACCAGATTTATCAACAAACACCTCTAATAATCAAAATACTGACATTAGAGCTTTAAACGAATTAATAGAAAAGGAGAGTGCTTTTGTTGATTTGATTAAACTAGAAATGAATAAAATTATAATTGGTCAATCGCATATGGTTGAACGATTATTAATTGCTCTTTTAGCAGATGGTCATATTCTTTTGGAAGGAGTACCTGGACTTGCAAAAACACTTGCGATTAATACGCTTGCTAAAACAATTGACGCAGACTTTAGTCGTATTCAATTTACACCAGATTTGTTGCCTGCCGATTTATTGGGAACTATGATTTACAATCAAAAGAAGGAAGAATTTATTTCTAAACAAGGTCCTATTTTTGCGAATTTCATTTTAGCAGATGAGATCAATCGTGCCCCTGCTAAAGTACAGAGTGCTTTGCTTGAAGCGATGCAAGAAAGACAGGTAACAATTGGCGAACAAAGTTATAAACTGCAAGAACCATTTTTGGTAATGGCAACTCAAAATCCAATTGAACAAGAAGGAACCTATCCTTTACCAGAGGCTCAAGTCGATCGATTTATGCTAAAAGTGGTATTGGATTACCCTACAAAAGAGGAGGAAAAATTAGTATTAAGAGCAAATGTATCGCTTGATGGATTTCCAAAACCAAATAAAGTTGTTTCGATTGAGACCATTCTTAAAGCTAGAAAAGTTGTCAAGCAAGTTTATATGGATGAGAAAATTGAACAATACATTGTCGATATTGTTTACGCTACTCGTACTCCAAAAGAATATGGAATGCCAGAACTAGAAGCTTTAATCGAAAATGGAGGTTCTCCTCGTGCGAGTATTGCTTTAGCTACGACTGCAAAAGCTTATGCTTTTATCAAAAAAAGAGGATATGTTATTCCTGAAGATGTAAGAGCTGTTTGCCACGATGTATTGAGACACCGAATTGGATTAAGTTACGAAGCTGAAGCCGAAGAAGTAACAACTGAAACTGTTATTAATACTATTTTGAATAAAGTTGATGTACCTTAGGATACACTTCATTCAAAGAAGGATAAAAAAATTAAGAATATAAGGTTAAATATTAAAGATGCTATTCCTAATATTTAGTACAACGATATAATCACCATGGAAACCAAAGAACTTTTAAAAAAGGTACGGAAAATAGAGATTAAAACTAAGGGACTTTCGACTCAAGTCTTTTCTGGAGAATATCATTCTGCATTTAAAGGGAGAGGTATGGCATTTGCCGAGGTTAGAGAATACATGCCTGGCGATGAGATTAGAACAATTGATTGGAATGTGACAGCTCGTTTTAATCACCCTTACGTAAAAGTCTTTCATGAAGAAAGAGAACTTACCGTTATGTTAATGGTCGATATTTCGGGATCTGAATTATTTGGTTCCGAGAAAGCAATAAAAAAAGAGATTATAGCTGAGGTTTGTGCTGTACTGGCTTTTTCAGTAACTCAGAACAATGATAAAATCGGAGTAATGCTTTTTACGGATGAAGTCGAATTATTTATTCCTCCCAAAAAAGGAAGAAAACACATTCTTAGAATTATTAGAGAATTAATCGAATTCAAACCGAAAAGTAATAAAACAGATATAGCAAATGCTTTAAAACATTTTAATAATGTAATCAAAAAAAGAAGCGTTGGATTTCTAATTTCTGATTTTTACGACAAAGACTTTGAACGTGCTTTGAAAATAGCGAACAGAAGACACGACATTATAGCTTTGCAAGTTCAGGACAAGCGAGAAGTTGAAATGCCTAACATAGGAATTGCAAAATTTGAAGATGCCGAATCTGGAAATACAAAATGGATAAATACAAGTCGTAAAAAAACGAGAACCAAATATAAAGCGGCAGCTTTAAAAAGAGATGTAGAATTGAAAGATATTTTTAGGCGTGCAGGTGTAGATTACACAAAAATTGAAACACACAAACCCTATACGATTCCATTAATGAACCTTTTTAAAAGAAGATAAAAATGAAATATATTTTAAACCTATTTATTTTACTTTTTACAACTTTTCTTATTGCGCAAGACGAGAATGTATCGGTGAGCCTAAATGTAACTAAAAACAAAGTAGAATTAGGTGAACCATTGGACGTTACTTTATCGATTGACTATCCTGTTTCTTACAACGTTAAGAAAATTGTATTACCGTTAGTGACCGATTCTGCAAAATTAGGAGATGATATAGAAATATGGGAAACGCAAACTCCATTTGATACGCTATTAGAAAACAATAAGGGAGAATTTATAAAACATTATGAGCAACATTTTACAATTGCCACTTTCAAAAAAGGGATTGTAGATTTGAATCCTCTTTATGCCATTTTTGATAATGACACGGTAATTTCTAACGCTTTAATTATTACAACAAATACAGCTGAACTTGAAGAAAATGCTAAACTAAAAAACATTAAACCATTAATAGAAGACCCTTTTACAATTTGGGAAAGAATATGGTTAGTAATATTAAAATATTGTATTATTATTCTTTTAATTATCCTAATTCCTATTATAGGTTTAGTAATTTACTTTATACAGAAAAACAAACCCGAAAAAGTAATCAAAAAAGAGATTATACCTTTAAACATTCGAGCATTAGACAAGCTAGATAAAATAGAACAAGCAAAACTATGGCAAAACAATAAAACAAAAATATATTACTCAGAAGTTACCAATGTGATTAGGCTTTATTTATCGGAACGCTATCAAATTTCAACTTTTGAGAAAACGAGTAGTGAGATATTGAATCAATTAAAAATGAAGCCAATTAGTAGAGATCAATTTATACAATTGGAAAAATTAATGCGATTGGCTGATTTGGTAAAGTTTGCAAAAACAACTCCTACTCCACTCGAAAATGAAAGTATAATCTCAATTGCAAAGAATTTTATAAACGAGACATTTGAATCAAATAAAACTACAAATAACGAAGAATGAATTTATTAAACACATATCAATTTGCTGATGCTTGGGTCTTGTGGTTTTTAATACTCATACCACTTTTGGCTTTATATTTCTTTTTTATAAAGACGAAGAAAACAAGTACCTTAAAAATTTCAAACACGAACAATTTTAAAGGGTTAGAAACTGGACATTTATCTAAGCTAAACCATTTTTACACCTTTTTAAGACTAGGTGCATTAAGCTTATTTATCATTGCTTTAGCTCGACCTCAATTAAGTTCTGAATCAGACTCTTTTATTGAGCATCACAACGAAGGTATTGATATTGTAATTGCGCTTGACGCTTCTGGAAGTATGCTCGCAATTGATTTTAAACCAGATCGTTTTCAAGCCGCCAAAGAAGTAGCCAAAGAATTTGTTCTAAACCGTAAGAATGACAGAATAGGTTTAGTTATTTTTGAAGGTGAAGCTTATACCCAATGTCCATTGACAAATGATAAAAAAATAATAACTGAACTAATAGACGAATCTGAACAAGGAGTCGTAAAAGGAGGTACAGCTATTGGAATGGGATTGGCTACAGCTGTAAATCGATTGAGAGAAAGTAAAGCCAAAAGTAAAGTTGTAATATTGTTGACAGACGGTGTGAATACGGAAGGAAAAATACATCCGATAAGTGCTGCTGAAATCGCAAAACAATTTAATGTTAGAGTTTACACAATTGGAGTTGGAACGAATGGAAAAGCGAAATCACCAGTAGCTATTGACCCTTTCTCAGGAAAATATATTTATGATTATGTCGATGTAGAAATAGATGAAAAAACTTTGAAAGAAATTTCTAAAATGACAGGTGGAAAATACTTTAGAGCTACCGACAATGCCAAATTAAAAGCCATCTATGAGCAAATAGACAAGCTAGAGAAAGATAAAATTAAAACAATTGAATACGAAATTGATTTACCTGAGAAAAGTTTTCTTTTCTTACTTTTGGGACTTATTCTTATATTATTAGAATTTACTCTAAAATCTACCGTATTTAAATCCCTTTCTTAAAGAATAAATATTACAATAAAAATAATTATTAATAAATAAATTGATTTTTAAACACACCTGAATCAAAATATGTCAATAAACAAATACAAATATAACCTTAGTAATGCTTTAATAATCATCGTGATTATAGAAGTTATTTTTTGGGCTTTAGCTATTTCTAGCTATCAGTACTTAACCACTCAAGTTGAAGAATTTAGATTTGAGCGTTCGTATGTATTGTACGCATTCTTTTCTATTCCCTTTATAATTGCAATCTATTTTTATGCAACGAATTGGAAAAACAAAGCATTGGAAAAATATGCTAATCCAAGATTGTTAAAATATAGCTATAAAGGAATTTCTACTTTCAAAAGTGTACTCAAATTTGTGTTGCTACGCTTAGGAGTTTCTTTTATTATAATAGCGATGGCTAATCCTCAATATGGGGAAAATGAAAAAATGGTAGAAAGCAAAGGTATAGATATTATGATTGCCATAGATGTTAGTAATAGTATGTTGGCTGAGGATTTACAAAAAGGATATAGTCGCTTGAAAATAGCTAAAATGTCTATTGAAAAACTATTAGACAAATTGCATGGCGATCGAATTGGCGTTGTTGTATTTGCTGGAGATGCCTACAAACAGGTTCCGATTACACCAGATTATCATGTTGCAAAAATGTTTTTGAAAAACATTTCTACGGGAATTATTTCGGCACAAGGGACAGATATTGGTTTAGCATTAGAAACCTGCGAATCTTCTTTTAATTTTGAAGACCCGAGTAATAAAGCAATTATAGTTTTTAGCGATGGAGAAGATCACGAACAAGAAGGTATTGACATAGCTAAAGAAATTTCTGATAAAGGAATAAAAATATATACAATCGGTATGGGAACTAAGACTGGTGTTCCAATACCAATGTATCGTAACGGAATAAAGGTCGGAACGAAGAAAGATAAAGAAGGAAATACCGTATTAACTAAATTAAACGAACAATATTTATTAGACATTGCAGAAAGTGGTAATGGATCTTACACCAGAGCAAATGGTTTAAATGTTGGAATCGATGGAATTGTAACCGAATTAAACACCATAGAAAAAACGACCATGAGTCAAGAAAAATATACAGGGTATGACGATCAATTCCAACCTTATTTACTAATAGGATTAATCTTTCTAGTTTTAGAATTTTTAATTTCTGACAAGAGAAACAAGTTAGCCGATAAATTCAATTTATTTAAAAAAGATGAGTAAGATAATTTACATATTGACCATTATTCTTTCGACCATTCAAATAATTGGACAGTCTGAAGAAAAA
>WFNC01000283.1 GCA_015488785.1 Flavobacteriales bacterium
CATCGCAAATTTATATTTTAGAAAAAAAGAATTTAAAAAAAGCTTAGTTTATGTTCGAGAAATGGAAGTTTCATTTCTTAAATCTGAACAAAAATATAAAACATTTTTCAAGCCTTTACACGATTGTTTGCTCTCTCTAAATCAAAATTATTTAGGGAACTACCCAGAAGCTACTAAAGTTTTAAGACCTTATTTAAATCATTTCAAAAAGTATGACACAGCCGCAATATTAGATATTTATTTATGCTTAGTTGTTTACGAGTTTCAACAAGGAAATGTTAAAGAAGCAAAAACATACTTTTCTCGATTCTATCATACAGATGCTTGGTACACCAATAAAATAGGTGTAGAATGGGTTATTAAAAAGAATTTAATGGAAATATTAATTTACATCGAATTGGATGATTATGATTTTGTAAGCTCAAAAATTATTGGTTTTGAACGGAAGTATAAAACCTTTTTAATGACAAATAATAAAGATAGAGTTGTTCAGTTTCTTGGTTTTGTAAAAGCTTATTATCTAAAGGAAGAACAAGTTTCTTCTGAAATATTTAAGCAAAAATTAAAAAACGATTTTAGTTGGAAAATCCCCCCTCAAAGAAGATGTTTTTGAAATGAGTTTCTTTGCATGGCTAAAATCTAAAATGGACAATAAACCAATCTATGAAGTAACTTTAGATTTGGTTAAAATGAAGTAACAAAAAAGGAGTTAATATCAATATTTAATTGGTACGATACAGCTCCTTTTTTATAATTGATGTTTAGGTTGTTCTAGTAGTTAACTCTGTATTTAAAATCTTTTTGAGCTAATTCTTCATTAGCTTTTACAATTTTTTGTTTTAAACTTTCTTTGTATTCTACCGTTTTGTCAAAAATTTCTTTATTGTTTACGCCAAGGATTTGAGCCGCTAAAATTGCAGCGTTCAAAGATCCATTTATTCCAACAGTTGCAACTGGAATTCCAGGAGGCATTTGTACAATAGAAAGTAACGCATCTTGTCCTTCCAAAGAAGCTTTAATCGGAACTCCAATAACTGGAATCGGAGTCAATGCCGCAATCACACCTGGTAAATGAGCTGCCATTCCCGCAGCTGCAATCACAACTCTAATTCCTCTGTCATAAGCTTGAGTAGCAAATTCCTCCACTTTCTCTGGAGTCCTGTGTGCTGATAAAGCGTTAATTTCGAAAGGAATTTCTTGGTCGTTCAAAAAGTTTGCTGCTTTCTCCATTACTGGATAATCACTCGTACTTCCCATAATAATACTAACTAAAGGCTTCATATTTATTGTTTAGATTAAAGATTGTTTACAAAACTAAACTAAAATGAAAAACCATGATAGAGAACAGTTACTTTTTTATAAAAAAATGAATACTTTTGAATGTTAATATGAAAGCTAAGCTCGATAAAATATTTTTCACACCTGTTAGCCCTGTAACATTGGGTTTTTTTAGGATAGGGTTTGGATTGATAATGATTTATCAATTTTATTCTATTCAGCCTTATTTTTTTGAGTCATTGATATACTCAAACTATTTTATCAAATATGATTTCTTTGAATGGGTTGAGTTAGCAACTGAAGAAAATTTACATTTAATATTCAATACCGCTATTGTTTTTTCATTTTTTGTAACAATTGGATTATTTTATCGTCTTTCTAGTTTTATCGTTTTTTTAATTTGGAGCTATTTAGTACTTACAGATTTAGGGCACAATAATAATCATTACTATTTAATTGGAATGTTTTTATTTTTTCTTCCTTTTATTCAAGCGAATCAATGGGGAAGTATTAAGAATATTTCAAAAAAATCAAAACTAATTCCTGCGTGGAATTATCTTATCTTCAAATTGTTAATTCTAATTCTTTATTTTTATGGAGCATTAGCCAAAATGAATAAAGACTGGTTAACAGGCTACCCTTTAAAATACTGGCTACACGGAAGAACTTCTTTTGGAGAAACGATTCAAACTTTTTTAGAAAGTGACTATACCGTTTTATTTTTCTCGTATTATGGTTTATTTTTCGATTTATTAATTGGCTTTGTTTTATTTCACAAAAAGTATAAATATTATGGATTAATCTTTTTAATCCCTTTTCATATTTTGAATCATTTTTTATGGCCAATTGGAGTTTTTCCATGGTTTTCCATCTTTGTAACTGTTTTGTTTTTTGACAAGGAATTAACCAAGTTATTTAAATATAAGATGGCAGATCGAGAAGTCTATATTCAAAAACAAAAGGTTTTTGTAAAATGGGGGTTAGTTTTGTTTTTGTCTTTTCAGGTTTTATTTCCGTTAAGACAATATCTGTATTCTGGTCAAACCAATTGGCATGGGTACGGGGAGTTTTTTGCGTGGAGAATGATGCTAACCGATAAACAAGGAGCTGTTCGAGTAAGACTTTATAATCAAAATGAGGTATATTTAGGAGAGGTTTCAATGTCGGGCTATATTAATGATCGGCAATTATTTAAATTAGTTTACATCCCTAAAACTTTTGTTCCATTTTGTAAATTTATTGAAAAAGAAATATTATCAGACCCTAGAAATACTAAAATTACGGATGTAAAAATTTACGTAGATGCTTTTAAGACAATAAATAATAGACCTTTTCAAAGAGTTATTGATGAAAAAATTGATTTAACAGCACTAGATTATTCTGTTATTCACAAAGCTAAATTCATTTTACCATTTAAAAATACAAAAATAAAAGAGGGTTATAATACAATTACCTTTGATGAAATGTTGCGGTTTATGAATTAATTTAATATGTTTGTTAATTAAAGCAACCTTATTGTTGTTAATAACGTTAGTTAATTGTTAATTAATATAGATGTGAATTATGAAATTATTTTTCTTTTATAGCATAATTGCTATGCTGTTTGTCACAAAAAGTTATTCTCAAGGCTGTAATATTGTTTACGTTTCTACTATCGGAACACCTACTGATTTAGGAACAATTTCGAACCCTACCGATTTACTTACGGGGATGACGATTGCCAATGCAGGCGATATAGTTCGTTTAGATTCTGGGGTCTATGTTTTTTCAAATCCGATTAATATTGTAGCAGACATAACCTTAGAAGGTGGTTTTATTGCTGCTGAAGGTTGGCGAAAGCATAGTACAGCAGGTTTAACGACTATATATCGAAATGCTAATAATAGAGAGGGAGCTGCTCCTAATGATCGAATTGTTGCTTTTTATGGTAACACTATTTCAAATTTTAAATTTCAAGACATAACAATTAAAACAGCAAATGCGACTACAAATGGGACTTCTGTTTATGGGGTTCATTTAACAAATTGTTCAAGCTATTATTTTACAAGAACCCAAATAATAGCAGGAAGAGGAGGAGATGGTTCAAATGGTGTTACAGGAGGCCCTGGATTAACCGGTACAGCAGGAACAACTGGAGGTGCAGGAGATAATGATTCTGATTGTTCTGGAGGTTTTGGAGGTAAAGGAGGTAAAGGTGCTGGAGCTGGTTTTGGAGCTGGAGCACCAACAACTTCATCTGCAGGTTGTTTAGGAACTGGACGAACAGGTGTTAATGGAGGAACTTCTACAAATCCTCGTGCTGGCGGTGGCGGTGGAGCTGGCGGTGGCGGAGGAGAAGATGGTTGTGGCGGTCATGGTGGTGCTGGAGGAGGAACTTTATTATTTACAACTTTAACTTCTAGAGGATCAAGAGGTTGTGACGATGGAGGGAATGGTAATTCAGCAGCGAATGGAGCGAATGGTATTAATGGGAATACAGGAGCTTCAGGAGCTTCAGGCGTTTATACAAGTGGATTTTATATTCCTGGACCAGCTGCTCAAAATGGAACAGGAGGAACAGGAGGTAAAGGTGGCGGTGGCGGCGGCGGCGGCGGTGGTCAAAATGGTTCGTGGGTCGATGACGGTGCCGGATCTGGCGGCGGCGGCGGCGGTGGCGGCGGTCAAGGCGGAGCTGGTGGTACAGGTGGTTTAGGAGGTGGCGGTTCTTTTGGAATATATTTATATAATAATGGAGTTAATTCTTTCTTTATCCAGTCACGAATTGTAAGTGCGGGTAGCGGATCTGGAGGTATTGGCGGGCAAGGTGGAGTCGGCGGTCAAGGTGGATCTAGAGGATTAGGAAATCCTTACACTAATGAAGTTGGAGCTGGAGGAAATGGTGGATCAGGAGGTCGTGGAGGAGTTGGAGGCCGTGGCGGAAATGGTTCTTCTGGTGATTTCGCAAAAATATATTTAGATGGAGGTACAACTCCAGTTACGCAAGAAGAAACATTTGATTTAGTCAATCAACCTTTAATTAAAATGGATAATAATTATTGTCTGAAAGATGTATTTAATTATTACGGTCCCACAACAAATAATTGGGTTTTTGGAGCTAATTCTATTCCTTTGGTAACAACAGGAATAACAGCTAGTACAAATTACAATGCTTTAGGTAGGAATGATGTAGTTTATGGAACAGATACTTACGTAGGTTTTAATTATGTTTCCGATAACTCTCCTAATATAGCCAACGCAGGAATAGACTCTACAATTTGTAGTAATACAAATACAATTAATTTATGGGCTAATACAGCTTCAAATGGTACAGGAATTTGGAATGTTGTTTCTGGAGGTGCAGTTATTTCAAGTATAAATCAAGAAAATTCTCAAGTAACACTACAGGTAGGAACAACAGTTTTAGAGTGGAAAATCGACGGAGGTAATTGTTGTGGATTCACAGCAGATACAGTTGAGATTGTTTACAACACTGTTTCAATAACACCAACTACAGTTACAGGAGACACTGTTTTGTGTATGGGAGAAAGTACGACGCTAACAATCAATGATGGTCAGTTAGGTACAGGGGCGAATTGGCAGTGGTACACTGGGTCTTGTGGAGGAACTCCATTTTCGAATCAAAACTCAATTTCAATTACACCAACCGTTACGGAAACATATTATATCACAACAGAAAATGGAAATTGCGCTGTACCACAAACTTGTATGTCTGTACTGG
>WFNC01000284.1 GCA_015488785.1 Flavobacteriales bacterium
GGACACACCCAGAATATTATTAACATTTTTTACAGTTTTGAGCATTCGTTTTGTTGCTCGTTTAATTTTAATAGATTTGTAAGTTCTAAAACACTATAAAGATGAAAACTATTTTACTATTTGCTTTAATTCTATTTGCAGGATTGGCGCATGGGCAACAAACCATAAGAGGTACGGTTGTTGATTTGGAGTCAAAATATCCATTGCCAGGAGTTAATGTTGTGGTTGTTTCCGATACGACTCGCTTGTTGGGAGCGGCGACAGATATGTATGGGAACTTTAAGATTGAAGATGTGACTTATGGACGACATGAACTTCGAATTACTTATTTAGGTTATAATCCCTTGTATATGACTGTGGTTGTGAATTCGGCTAAGGAAGTTGTTTTGGATGTAAAAATAGAAGAGTCATCGACCATGATGGATGAAGTGGTGATTTCGTCTAGCGATGGGAATACTGTGAAGAATGAAATGGCAGTTGTAAGTGCTCAGGTTTTTTCGGTTGAAGAAACAGAACGTTATGCAGGAAGTAGAGGAGACCCTGCTCGTATGGCGAGTAATTTTGCAGGTGTTTCTGGATCGGATGATAGTAGAAATGACATTGTAGTAAGGGGGAATTCTCCTTTGGGAGTTATATATAGAGTAGAGGGAGTTGATATTCCAAATCCCAATCACTTTGCTGTTTCGGGCTCTACGGGGGGACCAATTAGTATTATAAATAATAAATCGTTGGCAAATAGTGATTTCTTTACGGGGGCTTTTCCTTCGGAATATGGAAATAGTCTTTCGGGAGTTTTTGATTTGAAATTGCGTTCTGGAAATAGTGAGAAACATGAGTTTACGGCTCAGTTAGGTTTGTTTGGTACAGAAATTTCGGCAGAAGGTCCTTTGTCTAAAAAGAAGCGTTCTTCTTTTATAATGATGTACAGGTATTCTACTTTGGTTTTGTTTGGGAAGTTAGGAATTAATTTAGGTACTTCTGCTATTCCTTATTATCAAGATATGAATTTTAAATTTAATTTCCCGATGAAAAACGGAGGAAACCTATCGCTTTGGGCAATGGGTGGTTTAAGTTCGATTAATATAAAAATAAGTGATCAAGAAGATGCTTCGGAATTGGATGTTTATGCTGTAAATGATAAAGATCAAATTTTTAAAACGGCAATGGGAGTTGGAGGATTGACGTATTCTCAACCGTTGAACGAGAAAACTTATTTGAAATCTACTTTGTCAATGTCGGTAGCCAATCAAATGGCGAATCATCAGTTGTTGTATAGAAGAATTGGAGCAGATAACAAATTTATTGTGGATTCGATTACTGATTTTATGCGTTTTAAATTTAATACCAATAAAATAACGAGTTCTACTTTTGTTAATTCTAAATTGAGTAAAAAGAGTGTCTTGAAATTTGGGTACAATGCTGATTTATACATGGGAAGTTTTCACGATAGTATTATAGATACGACATCTTACAATTGGAATGTACGTTGGAATGAAAATCCTTCGTTTGCTTTACTACAGCCTTATTTGTCTTATAAATATAAGTTTTCTGATAAATTAGTTCTGACAGCAGGCTTGCATTATTCGTATTTTACGCTTAATAATTCTACTTCAGGTATTGAACCAAGAGGAGGAGTAAAATGGACAATGAAAGATGGGGGAGCGCTTAGTTTTGGATTAGGAAGACACAGCCAAACCCAACCGATTTATTCTTATTATTATATTTTACCAGGAAATACCAAAGCTCATAACAAAAATATGGGAATGAGTAAGAGTAACCACCTCGTATTGGGATATACACGTAAGTTGAGTAAGAAAGTAGGGTTAAAAGTAGAAACATATTATCAAGAGTTGTTTAATATCCCTGTAGAAATACGTCCTTCTTCATTTTCATTGATAAATGGAGGAAGTGGATTTTCTCGTTTGTTTCCAGATACTTTAGTCAATAAAGGAACAGGAACTAATTATGGTTTGGAGGTTACAATACAAAGAGCTTTTAGTGGAGGTTGGTATGGAATGTTGACAGGTTCGGTATATAATTCTAAATATAGAGGAAGTGATGGGATAGAAAGAAATACAAGTTTTAATGGAGTATTTGCGACTAATTTGTTGACTGGGAAAGAATTTGATTTAGGAAAAGACAGAACATTTGGAATAGGAACAAAAGTAACGATGGCTGGAGGGAAAAGATATGGAGATGTAGATATAGCCAAAACAATTGCTACGGGAGATGTAAACTATAAGGATGAGAACTTTAATGCGAAGCAATTTAACAATTATTTTAGATTAGATTTTAAACTGAGTTTCAAGAAAAATGCAAAAAAAGTAACCCACGAAGTTGCATTTGATTTAGTAAATGTAACGAATCAAAAAAATATGCTAAACCTAACTTACGCACCTTCTACAGGTGTAACAGGAAACGATGCTGTTAGACAGAATTATCAATTAGGATTTTTACCTATATTCTATTACAGATTAGATTTTTAGTCATTATAGATTGAAAAAGATTAAAAACTGAACCGAGCATAAGGAGGTTGTGAATTCTAAGAGATGAATGAAGATTGTTGTGTTATGTGGTGCTATACTCGAAAAATTATAGCGTAAGTTTTTGAAAAAAACTCTACACACAATGTTAGGTATTAAGAAAAATTAAACCAAAATTTTATCCTAAACGTTGATTTTTATTATAAATCAGACTACATTTATTATGAACTGGAAAGAAATTAAAAATAAGATATACTATTGGGACGGTTCATGGCGAGATATTTATGTACATGACACAAATCATCAAGATTGGGATAAGTGGGTTGATTTTGTTAATTCAAACTTTAAGATTGATTGGTACAATGGGAAAACGGAAACAGACGAAAGTAAAATTGATTTTGAAGTGATTAAAGACTACTGGAACGGGAAACATGATAATTGTTCTATGGCAAAAGTGTTTATTGATAAAATCCAGATCAATGCTCATTTCTTTGATGACTCTGAGATTGAAAATGATATTGATCCTCGAGAATTTACTTCAATTAAAGATCACGATAAATTAATTGATTTTATGACAAACCTTTCGAAGATTTTAAATAAAAAAGTTTACTTAACTCCCGAAAATTGTCCTGAGATTAAGTTGATTAAAGTAAATAGTGATTCATTTGAATTAAATTTTGAAACCAATCCAAATGATTGGCCTGTGAGAAATATAGAATAATCTGTTATGAGAAAAGGCTAAATAATAGAAGTTGGACTTGATAAGTCAGAGAAATTTACAATGAAACATAAAACACTAATATGAGAAACATCACGATAATATTGTTTACTGTAATAGCGGGGGTGATGATTTTTTCTTCTAAAGAATATGATTCTGATGATTTTCGAAATTCTTTTGAAGAATTAACAGAGCTTAATGATTTATTAATTAGCAACAGAAACATACTTACTGGAGAAAATGATTTGGCTTATATTTCAGAAAATGTAACTGGAGCAAAAAGTTTAATTTTAAAATTAAGATTTAATTTAGACCTCTGTGAGATTGAATATTATAATTTAGATAATGGCAACACATTTGGGATCGCTTATAAATTTGTTTGTAACTCTGACAAGTATTATTTCATGTTGTATATTAATAACCCTTTATTTCGAGAAGACTTTGTCAGTTACGAACAGCTGTGTGATTTTAGCGATGAAAGTGAAAACGTTACTGAAAAGTGGACTTATAGAAGAATAAATATTTTTTATGAATAAAAAAGATGTCCTAATTAATTAAAGTATTTTGAATAAGTTTTTTTAATAGAAGTATAACTATTTTAAAAATCCCTAAACATTTATCAGTAATGTAGTTAATCAAATAAAAATACAGGAAACTATGAGACTAATCTACGAGCCTTAGATTAATGA
>WFNC01000285.1 GCA_015488785.1 Flavobacteriales bacterium
AAGCTACAAATTCTACTTTTAGAAATAACAAGAGAGATGTTAGTTTTTTATCATATACAGCTTGCAACAGCAGTAGTTATTTTACCGATTGTGATTTTATAACCGACATTCACCCGTTGGCAGATGGGTCAACGACTCCAAATACTCACGTCAGTATGTTGAATGTTAAAAATGTAAGGTTTAGAGGGTGTCGTTTTAACAATACATCTACTAACTCTAACATAGCAACAAGAGGAAAAGGAATAGTAAGTATAGACGCAGGCTACGAAGTGACTTATCATTGTTCTGCTTTTGTACCTTATTTTAGTCCATGTCCAATTAACGATAGAATAATCAGTTCGTTTTCAAACCTAGAATACGGAATAGATGCAAGAAATGCCAATTTGCTAGTCCCAAATACGGTAACCGTAAAATATGTAGCGTTTAACGAAAACAATAGAGCTGCACACATGGGAAGTATTAGAAACTTCAAGTTTGTAAACAACACTGTAAATGTAGGGATTGCTACAGTGCCATCTCACGCTTGGCCTTATGGTTTATATAGTAATTCGTCAACAGGTTACACAATTGAAAATAATTCGTTCAAAACGCAACATGCGGGTAATTCTTTTGGATTGTTGGTTTCAAACAGTAATAATCAAGGAACTAGTCCTGACGTAAACGAGGTTTATCACAATACTTTTGAAGATTTGAATTATGGAGCTTTTAATTTGGGACAAAATGTTAAGATATACAATGGAAATTCAGTTGTAAACACAGGGTTAACCTATCGTTGCAATGACTTTAGCGGAAGTGCTACAAACGATATTTATGAAATGGGGATCTCTTCGTTTCAAGGTAATTGTATAACAGTATCGTCACCTTCTAATAATTTATATTCGGCGGTTAATCCTAGTGCTTCAAATTGGTTTGGTAATAATAATTATCAGCTTACAAATGTAATTGGAGCAAATGGTCCAAGTCGTTTAGTCCCAACGCGACAAAACCCTGCAATCACAGGTTATGCTTTTTGTTCAAACATAGATTACGACCCAGCTTTATCTTGTCCAGTCAAACGATTTGATTTACCGAATTTTAATCCTTGGGTGCTAAGTGGTAAAATAGCAGTACTAAAATCAACAGTAAAAGACGACAAAGAATTATTAGAAAAAGTAGATGCAGAAGTCAGTAAACTTTGGAGGCAAGGGTTAATGCAAAACGAGAATAATTATTGGGCTTATTTTAAAACAAAATTGGTAAATAATTACACGCCTTATGTTTCGTTAGAAATGTTAGAAAATATAATTGGAAAGGCAAAAGAGATACCGCACGGATGCATCAAAGAAATTTTGGTGAACAGTTATCCGCTAGCAAAACGAACGATAAAAGCAGTGAGAGAATCTCAACTTTCAGAATCGGTAAAAGGACAAATACTAGACATGAATTTTAAAGGAGTCAATTCTCGTTTAGATTTAGAAAGTACAGTTACTTATTACCATAGAGAAGTAGCTTATTTGGAAAGAGATATCATTCAGTATCATTTGTCAGATTCTACCATCGAAACAGGGGTAGATTCTGTTGTTGCAATCTATGAACAAATAAAAGGTTTAGAAGCTAAAAAACAATTGGTAGCTTACTACTTTGGAAATAATAAATATGACGAAGCCAGTTCTTTATTAAAAGACATTTCTGAAGAAGAAGGGGAAAGCGATTTTGTGCAATATTACAATGTATTGTTATCAAATCCCGATGGTAAAATGTATCAACTCGAAAAAGGATCGAGTGATTACGCTATAATTGAAAATTTGGCAGATTCTAAATATTCGACTTTTATAGGGAGTCAAGCAGCTCATTTGCTAGAGTTTCTAAGTGGAGAAAGAATAGAAGAACCAGAACCGATAACGTTAAAGTCTGGTTATGTGTCTTCTCCAATCGAAGAATTTATAGCTGATAAAAACAAAGATGTAGTTATTTATCCAAATCCAACATCGGGTGTTTTAACAATCGAGTTATTGCTAGAAAACAAAGACGAAGTAGCTAACGTTCTTGTTTTGGATGGAGTAGGGAAAATAGTAAAGAAAACAGCAATTTCAAATGCTAAAAGTTACATCGATATTAGCAATTTGGCAAACGGAGTCTATTTCTTAAAAATAGAAGGAAACAATGAACTGTCAATTATGAAAAAAATCATAAAAGAAT
>WFNC01000286.1 GCA_015488785.1 Flavobacteriales bacterium
ACTTAAACAGTTACATCACTAATAACCTCTTTTAAACACTCATATTATTCTAGCTAAGAATCCAATCTGTAATAGACTTAAACCTTTTACAAAATCTCTTTAACTAAAAAAAAGAACTATATTTATCATTAAAAGCACACAGTTAATATGATCGTTTGAGACTTAATTAAAAGTTTAGAAAACCTACTTTCATGGTTTTGCAAACCCTAGATATAAATAAAAATTTTACATCCCTAAACAAAAAAAAATGAACAGAATTATTATCTTACAGAAAGTATTTTTTATTGCCTTTTTAATAGCTTCTAAAAGTTTGTTTGCCACAGATTATTATGTCAGTTCCTCACAAGGGAATGATTCAAATAACGGAACCTCGCAAAGTACTCCGTGGAAAACATTACTAAAAATTAGGCAAACAACTTTTTTACCTGGAGATGTAATACATCTTAAAAGAGATGACGTATGGAAAGAAGATAGAGAGCTTTTTATAGATGAACAAGGTACTCCGTCAAATCCAATTACATTCACAGACTATGGGAGTGGTAATCTACCTGAAATCAACTTGCTAGAAACCATGCCCAATAATTTACCTTGGGTAGATGAAGGTAGTAATATTTGGAGTATTATTTTAGATGCTAATTTAGTAAGTAATTCAAGTATATCATACTGGTCTGTATATCACAAATTAAAACGATTA
This sequence comes from Flavobacteriales bacterium, assembly GCA_015488785.1. Taxonomy (GTDB): domain Bacteria; phylum Bacteroidota; class Bacteroidia; order Flavobacteriales_D; family Parvicellaceae; genus S010-51. The sequence continues at coordinate 695 of WFNC01000286.1, forward strand.
CTTATTAATGGGCAAGAAGTTTTAGGAGCTGCTGCAGGTAAATCATATGAATTAGGAACATTTATACCCGATCAAGTTCGTTTTTATTATGAAGAGGGAAATACAAGATTACTGAAAATTTATTCTGCCGTAAATCCTAATACGCTTACTATTGAATTGTCCTATAAACAATATTCTATTCATATCGAAAAGTATGCGGCTCCTGCTAATGATGTACCGCATGATTTAATTATTGAAAATATTAAAATTACAGGTGGAGATGGTTCTGCTGTTAGAGTTACTGAAGGCAGTAATATTGTAATCAGAAATATAGATGCAGGAGAATATGCTAATTATGGTGTTTCAATAGGTAAAAGTGCTAGCTATGTAATTGTTGATAGCTGCTATATCGATAGCAGGTATAACTTTGACTACTCAGAAGCAGGAACAAACTCAGGAACATCTAATAGAGGACCAAGAGAAGGTTTTTATATCCGAGGAGCAGATTTTATTGAATTTAAAAATAATACGATTAAAAATTTCACGCATGCCAATATTAATACGGGAAGAAATTGGGATGATGATATAGCTGAAAATAATAAAATACACGGCAACTATTCCACTACAAATTTAGCTTATGGAGGTAGAACAGTTATAGAAGCTGGAACACATAATTTGGAATATTACAATAATTTTATAGATGGAAGTGCAGTGAGTAATCAGTTTAGTGGACAAAACGGTCATTATCATCACAATATAATTAAAGGAGTAATCTCTACCCCTTTGAAACACTATCATGCAGGATGGGGGATTTCCCTGTATCCTTATTCTAATTTTGAAAATACATCAGGAAATATTTTTGAAAATAATCTTATCATGGATTGTGAAAGTGGAGGAATTTCCATTACAAATAATTCTGTTTCTGAAGTTAAAGGTAATATTTTTAGAAATAATATATTAATTAATAATGGAAAATATGTTGCCGGTTTTACTTCCTATCCGCAAAATCAAACCTCAAATATTAATTTAGCTATTAAAATTTCAGATCATTACGATTGGAATACACACCAATTTACAGCTCCCTTTGTTTCAGAGAATACCTTTCAAAATAATTTATTTTTTGTGACAAGTGGTAACTCTAAATTTCGTTATCATTTGGATAATAATGACCCAAACGGATGGACTACTAACACTTTAAATTTGGTGCAATTTAATAGCAAAAACGGTCAAAATGCAGATCTAATAATGAATAATATTGAAAGTAACCCTATGTTTGTAGATTTAGCTAATGGAGATTATCATCTGCAAGCGGTGTCCCCTGCTATTGATAATGGAGTAACAACACTTGCTACATTAGATTTAGATGGAAATCCAATACCATCGCCAGGAACCTCTCCTGATATTGGTATTTATGAATACCAAAATACACTGAACATATCTGAATCAAATAGCATGAATACAATACTCATTTACCCAAATCCTGTAAAGAATGAACTATTCATAAAAAATAATACGAATGAGCGTACTAAACAAATCGTTTTAGTTGATACATTTGGAAAAATAGTGCTAAAAAAATCATACGTACCAACAGATAATACAGAATCAAGTATTGATATTTCTACTTTAGCGGGAGGCATATACGTATTGAAAGTGAAGACTTCAAAAAAGATTCATACTATAAAACTAGTTAAGAAATAAAACGTGAAGGCTATTAGACTACGACTAGCGCTTCCTCCTCAACATTACTTACACCCATAAAACCCAATAAAATGCTCTATTTAATACTTCTAATGCTCAATCTTAACTTAACAACAAACAGTTTATCTGTTAAAGTCAATAACGTACAAAGTGATGCTGGCTACATCTATATTTCTATCTATTCAAATGAAAAAGGATTTCCTATTGATATTACTAAGGCTGAAAAAACGTTTAAAGTAAAAGCTAAAAAAGGATTTGTACTTGTTGAATTAGAAAAAATTCAAGCAGGTAATTATGCGATATCTGTTTACCACGACATTAATTCTAATGCCAAGTTGGAAACTTCGTTCTTAGGTATTCCTAGAGAGCCAATCGGAGTCTCTAATAACGCAAAAGGATTTATGGGACCTCCTTCTTTTAAAGACTGCCTATTTAATTTTAGCTCAACAAAAACAATAAAAATAGATTTAGAAGATTTGTAAAATGAAGAGACTAAACTGAAAAGCTAATTTCAGCTACTCTTTTACATCAAACTAAAGACCTTAAAACAACTCCCTTTTATTATTTTAGTCCATTTAGCACGAAAATTTCAAACAAAAAAAAAGGCAAACGAATCGTTTGCCTTTTTCTCTAATTTATCTGATTCAATTATTGCCCTAAAGCTTCTAATTTTGCTTTAACAACTGCGTATTCATCATCCATTTCTAAGTTAAAATAAATGTTTTTCAACAACTTCAATGTATTTACATCTTTAGGTTGTAATTTATTTGACTCTTCTAAATACGGATAGGCTTCTTTTAAATATCCTGTTGCTTTTTCTTTTTCTTTCTTATATAAAACTTCATCTTTAATTTCATTAACCAAAGAATTCAACTCAAAAGATTCGTTATTAAATAGTACTCCTAAATTGAAATAAGCGTCAGCAAAGTCTGGTTTCAATTCGATTGCTTTTTTATATCCTTCTATTGCTTTTTGAGCAAAAACATCAGCTTCATCATGCTTCCCTTCTTTATGTTTTTTAGCTGCTAGTTCATCAAATGTTGCTCCTATATTAAAATGAAAAACATAATTGTCTGGATCTTTTTTTATCGCCTCTTCTAAACTAGATTGAGCTTTTTCGGTATCTCCTTTTGATAAGTGATAATTAAATTCCTCAATTAACAAAGCCATACTCCCTGGATTCGTCTTCTTACCTTCTACGATGTATTTATAAGCTTCGTCAGAAGGTCCTCCGTTTTTCTTATTTACATTAGCAATTAAACTTTGATAAGAAACTTCCGTTTTGTAACCAATCTCTGCACAAGCTTTAAAATACTTAATTGCATTATCATAATCTTCTAAACGATCAGCAGACAATGCCGCATTGTATAGTGCTAAAGAATCTTTTAAACCAATGACATCGTACATTTCTGCTGCTCCAGAAAAAGCTTCTAAAGCATCTTTGTATTTTTCTTGTTGAAACAATGCTACTCCACCTTGCAAATACGTACCTCTAAGAAGTTGAATTTTTGTTTCAATTTGTTTCTTGTACATTCCTCTTGTATCTAACTTTAAAGATTTTTTTAAAGAACCCAAAGAAGCTTCATCATACATTGCTTCATTTTTTTCCAACTCTGGTAACATTGAAGAATCGGCAGACATTAAATAATCCAAATAAATGATTCCTCTATAATAAAATAATTTGGCTTCATCTTTTGGCTTTAAAGTATTTGCGGCTTCATATTTAACGTAAGCTTTATCTATTTCGGTTTTAGCTTCGTATAGTTTCTTTTTAAGAGAACCATCTTTATCCATCATCATCCACATTGGGTTGTTTAATGGCTTGTATGCTACTGCAGCATTAGTAATTTCTAATTTTTGACCGTAAGTAAACGTCGTCAATCCTGCTAAAGCAGATGCGATAATTATTTTTTTCATTGTCATTGTATTCTTGTTATTTAAGTTAACAGTTGCTAATTTAATCATTTTTATACAAAGTCTAAAACAAAATCTTTGCCAAATTAAATTTGAGGGTATATTTTACTCTTTTGTTAAACGTTTGGCTATTTATTTGACTTGTTTTGTAAAAATAGATACATTCTTAAAATCAAAAATTATAAATACATTTGCAGTCAAATTAAATCAATGAAAATAGAATTCAAATGGATTGGCGGAGCAACATTTATCTTATCAATCGATAACGTTAAAATTGCTGTGGATCCTGTTCTCTGTAAAAAAGGAACGGTACAAGACTATTTTTGGTTTAAATCAAAGCGAATTGAGAATCCTTCTTTTGAAGCTAAAGATTTTAATAGTATTGATTTATGGCTCATTACACACAATCATGAAGATCATTTAGACAATGACGGATTGAAAGTCATACAAAAAGATGCCTTAGTTATTACAAACCGAAATTCTTATAAAAAACTCTCGAAAAACGGAAATAGTAACACTTCAATTCTAACTTGGAAAGAAATAAAAAAGTTGAATATTAAAGGCTTAGAAATTTCGGTTGAAGCAGTAAAAGCTATTCACGGAGTAAATCCCATAAGTGCTTATTTCGCAGGTAAAGTAAATGGGTACTATTTAACGCTAAAAAAAGGAAGTCAAGAATATTGTATTTACATAACAAGTGATACGGTCTATAAAACAAAAATAATAAATACATTTGCAAACAAAAAAATAGATTTATTGATTCCTAATATGGGGGCAGCCAAAAAAGGGACTTGGATTATGACCTTGACTTTAGATAGTCAAATGCTAAAAAAGATGATTGACAAACTAAACCCTAAACTGGTTATACCTGTTCATTACGGCACTTTTGAACATTACAACGAACCAGTATCAGAAATTATAAAACTAAAAGAAAATAGAATTAAAATAATGACTTTGGGTCAGCAAACAAAAATACAATAATGCCAATAAGAATAAGAAAAGACAAAGGAAGTGCTAGTAACAATAACAAACCCAGCTACAACAGAAGAAGTTCTGGAAGAAGAAGCTCTGGAGGTGGCGGCGGTATAGCTTCGGCTCTAATACCGATATTGATAAGTTTGTTTCGTAAGAATCCAAAGATGGGAATTATAATTATTGTTGTCTTAGGAATCGGATATTTTGTAATGGGAAGCGGAGGAAACACTAATTCACCTTCTAAGATTGCAAGTATAGTTCAATCTTTTGCTGGAACAGGCTTAGAAATGGACGAGAAAGTATATGACGAAGCAGAAGTTTTTGAACCGTTGGCAGATAACATAAAAAATCCAATGCCAGAACGAGTAACATTAGAAGAGTTTTGTCCTACTCGAAAAAATCAAGGTTCCCAAGGTTCGTGTGTTGGTTGGAGTAGCGCTTATGCTGCGCGAACAATATTACAAGCGAGAGCTACAGGAGAAAATCCAAATAAAGTAGCATTTAGCCCTTCGTTTTTATACAATCAAATATCGTTAGAAGGCTGCCAAGGGACATATTTGCAAAAAGCAATGGAAGTAATGAAAAGCCGAGGAGCGTTACCTTTTTCTAAATTTGCCTATGACCAAAATTCTTGTAGCCACAAACCAAATTCTAGCGATTTTCAAGTTGCTTCTGCTTATACCACCAAGGGATTTAATCGTTTGAGTAAGAGTGGTGATAATTATAAAACAGATTTATTAGCCATTAAACAAAACCTAGCACAAGGAGCTCCCGTCGTAATAGGAATGATGGTTGGAGGCTCATTTATGAGTAAAATGCAAGGAAAAGAATTGTGGACTCCTACCCGATCGGATTATGATATGAAAGGATTTGGAGGTCACGCCATTTGCGTTATCGGTTACGATGATTACAAAACAAACAATGAAGGCGCATTTCAAATTATGAATAGTTGGGGAGAAGACTGGGGTAAGAAAGGATTATTTTGGATTCGATATTCCGATTTTGAACATTTTACAAGAGAAGCTTACGGTTTGTACCCTATGGGAAGTTCTGAAGTAACAAATACCACAAAACTAGATGCCGAAATTGGAATTGTTTACAATAAAACAGGAAAGTATTTACCTTTCAAATACAACAATGGAATCGAATTCGAATCGACAGAACTATTGACGATTGATGAAGACTTTAAAGTAGAAATCACTAACTCTATGGAATGCTATACTTATATATTTGGTGAAGAAACAGACGGTTCTAGTTACGTTCTTTTTCCATACACAGCCAAACATTCTCCTTATTGTGGAATCACAGGTACTAGGTTGTTTCCAAAAGATCATTCGCTTTTTGCAGATGCTAAAGGTAGAAAAGATCACTTTGCAATTGTCGTTTCCAAACAAAAGTTAGACTATAATAAACTCAACCAACATTTCAATAATGCAAATGGAACAACTTACCAAGACAAAGTTTCAACTGCTCTACAAGGAGAATTAATAGAAAACGTGAGCTTTTCTGGAGGTAAGACGATTAAATTTACAACTTCTAGTACCACAAATAACATGGTAGCAGTTGTGCTTTCTGTAGCTAAATAGTTAGCTCCTAACTCAATTATACTCAAACCTATTCTCATTTAGGTTTGAGTATAATTCCAATTAAAAATATCTTGATTTAGTAACTAGAGTTCACTGAAAAACACTCGAAATCAGTAGTCCCTCTATTTTAGTCATTTTTTAGACTTTAAAACGTAAGAATTTCTTTATAATACGAATAATTTTAGTGCAGTTGAATAGTCGTTAACCTAAAAACACTCCTCTCCCACTAAAAAAAACTAAAAAAGTTTGCACAATACAAAAACCTATCGTACATTTGCGATAAGAAATGAAAAGAACATTAGAAAATATAGATTATAAAGAAAGTACAGAGGAATTAGCAAGATTTGCAAAAGCCTTAGCGCATCCTACTCGTATTGCGATTTTAAAACACCTCGAAAATCAATCTTGTTGTTTTACTGGAGATTTGGTTGAAGTTTTTCCGTTAGCTCAATCTACTGTTTCCCAACATTTAAAAGAACTTAAAAAAGCAGGACTAATTCAAGGAGAATTAAAACCACCAAAAATAAAATATTGTATTGATCAAGAAAACTGGAAGAAAGCAAAAGAACTATTTGCTGATTTCTTTAACAAATAACACTTTTTAAAACTTAATCACATCGCTTATTTGCGATTAACAAACAAGAAGAAAAATGACAACAAGACAATTTATAAATTTACTACAACAACATTCTAATCATGAATTGTTGTTCGAATATAAATCAAATCAATTTGCAGGTACTAACTATCATCTAACAGAAATTAAAAATGTACATTTTGAAACCGTTGATTGTGGAGGAAATACAAACGAATGGAACGAAACTCAAATACAAATATGGGAAAGTCCAAATGAAGTAAATAAAACAAACTTTATGACTTCAGAAAAGTTTTTGTCTATCATTCAAAAGGTGAATAGTATTAAATCATTGAGTTATGATACAGAAGTGAAAATTGAATACGGCAATGATACCTTTCATACTTCTGTAATGAAAATTAAAAGTTTTACCGAAAAAAACAATCAATTAATTATTCAATTATTTGAAGAAAAAACATTGTGTAAAGCCCCTTCTGAATTACCCGAAAACGAAAATGAATCTTCTTGTTGCAATACATCAAGTGGATGTTGTTAAGAACAAAATATAAATTTAAAAACAAATAATTATGAGCAAAACAATAAAAATATTAGGAACAGGTTGTCCGAAATGTAAGACAATGGAGATGATTGTAAAAGAAGTTGTAAAAGAAAACAACATTGACGCTAAAATCATAAAAGTTGAAGACATTATGGAAATAATGGAATACAATGTACTATCAACACCAGTTTTAGTGATTGACGAGGAAATAACCATAAAAGGAAGAGTTCCGAGTAAAGAAGAAGTAATCAATTTATTAAAATAACATAAAATTATAAAAATGAAACAAGCAAAAGAAATTTGCCCAACAACAACAATGGGAAAAGTAAAAGAAGGTGCATTAATTATTGACGTAAGAAACAAATCAGAAGTTGATGAAGTAACTTTTGACGTGCCAAATTATATGAACATTCCATTAAACGAATTGGAAGATAGAATTAACGAAATTCCAAAAGACAAAGAAATCGTAATGGTTTGCAGAAGCGGAGAAAGAAGTTTAAAAACAACTTACTTTTTGATGAATGCAGGCTTCGAAAATGTTTTTAATATGCGTGACGGAATCATAAAATGGGCAACAAAAGGATTTCCAACTAAAGGAAATGTAGATGAATTATTAAACGAAGGAAGCTGTGACTGTTCTCAATCAAATTGTTGCTAAATTACGATGAAAGCAAAGCTAAACTTTTTAGACCAATACCTAACCTTATGGATATTCCTAGCAATGGTAATAGGAGTTGGTATCGGCTATTATATTCCCGTATTATCGAGTAAGATAAATGCACTCAATAGCGGATCAACTAATATTCCGATTGCCATTGGCTTAATACTCATGATGTATCCACCTTTGGCTAAGGTTAATTTTTCACTCTTGCCAAAAGTTTTTAAAGACACCAAAATTCTATCCATATCACTGATCTTAAATTGGATCGTTGGACCGGTATTGATGTTCTTTTTAGCAATTACATTTTTGAGAGACTATCCCGAATATATGGTAGGACTCATATTGATTGGTTTAGCACGTTGTATTGCTATGGTTTTAGTATGGAACGATTTAGCAGAAGGGAATAGTGAATATGGCGCAGGATTAGTCGCTTTGAATAGTATTTTTCAAGTCTTTGGATATAGTTTTTATGCTTGGATTTTCATCACTATACTTCCTCCCTATTTTGGTTTTGACGGTGCTATCGTTGATATTTCAATAGGTACAATTACAGAAAGCGTTGCGATATATTTAGGCATTCCATTTGTAATGGGTATTTTTAGTCGCTATTTTTTAGTTAAATTAAAAGGCGAAGAATGGTACACTAAAACATTCATTCCAACAATATCTCCTATAACGCTAATTGCATTATTGTTTACCATAGTAGTTATGTTCTCTTTAAAAGGAGAATTAATTGTAAAGATACCAATGGACGTGTTAATTATAGCAGTTCCACTTTTAATCTATTTTGCAATAATGTTTACAATTGGTTTTTTTGTTACGAAAGCAGTAGGAAGTGACTATAGTAAAACTACCGCAGTCGCTTTTACAGCCGCAGGAAATAATTTTGAATTAGCGATTGCTGTTGCCATTGCGGTTTTTGGATTAAACTCAGGACAGGCGTTTGCTGGAGTTATTGGACCTTTAGTTGAAGTTCCAGCATTGATATTGTTAGTCCGAGTTTCATTTTGGCTAAAGAAAAAATACTATTAATCAGTTACTAATTTATTAGAAAATAAATAAAATGAAAATTTTAATTCTATGCACAGGAAATTCTTGTAGAAGTCAAATGGCAGAGGGCTTTTTAAAAGCATTCGATAAAAACTTACAAGTTTATTCGGCAGGTACAGCACCAAGTAAAAACGTACATCCAAAAGCCATTAAAGTAATGGCTGAATTGGGGGTTGATTTATCAACCAATTACCCTAAATCAGTAGATGAATTTTTAAATCAAAAGTTCGATTATGTGATAACAGTTTGTGGCGGAGCCAAAGAAAGTTGCCCAATGTTTACTGGAGAAGTAAAAAACAGATTACACATCGGTTTTGAAGACCCAGCAGATGCTACAGGAACGGAAGATGAGATTAATTCACAATTTCAAAAAATAAGAGATGAAATATTAAGAGATTTCTTTGCTTTTTACACTAAAAATAAAAAAAAATAATTATGAAAAAATTGATAAAAACATTACTAGTTTTACCTCTACTATTATTAGCTTTTGGAGCTTTTGCTCAGCAATCCGATTCCATAAAAGTAACTTTTATTGAACTTGGGTCTGTAAAATGTATTCCTTGTCAGAAAATGCAAAAAGTAATCAAACAAGTAGAAGAAAAATACCCTACACAAGTAAAAACGATCTTCTACGACGTGTGGACTCCCGAAGGTAAAAAAGCAGCTAAAAATTATGAGTTTGACTTAATTCCTACTCAACTATTTTTAGATGAAAACGGAAAAGAATATGCACGCCACGAAGGTTATTTTGAATTTGAAGAATTAGAAAAAATATTAAAACAAAAAATCAATAAATAATCAATTACGAATTGGAGAATTACGAATTACGAATTTTCAATTATGAATTATGAAAAAGGATAATGTTATACAAATTAAGAGTTATGCTTTTGCAGTTCGTATTGTAATGGTTTATAAATATTTATGTGAGAATAAAAAAGAATTTACTTTGTCTAAACAATTGCTAAGAAGTGGAACTTCTATTGGAGCAAACATTGAAGAAGCAATTGGAGGACAATCAAAAAAAGATTTTTATGCAAAACTCACTATTTCATACAAGGAAGCAAGAGAAAGTAAATATTGGATTAGATTGTTAAAAGATACGGAATACTTATCAAAAGACGAAGCAGAAAGCCTCTTACATGACATTGAAGAATTACTCAAAATAATAGGTTCAATTCAAAAATCAATAAAAAATAAATAATCAATTACGAATAATCAATTACGAATTACGAATTGGAGAATTACGAATTGAAAAAATATAAATTATGAATAAAA
>WFNC01000287.1 GCA_015488785.1 Flavobacteriales bacterium
GTTTAGTTGGAGTAGGAGCAATACTATTTCACATCGTCTTTTGGAATCAAAATTTAGGAATAAATCTCGTACTTTATATGAGTTATATTTTGGGAAGTAACCTAATTCTAAAACAAGGTAAAATAAACAATGGAGCAAAAATGACATTAATTGGCTCGCTCCTAAGTTTAATTCTCTTTTTTGTACATCATTCTACAGTTAGTTTGGTTGCTAGTTTAGTCAGTCCAATTTTATTTATAGGATTTGTACATTACGACAAAACACGTTCCATTTGGTCTAGTTTTATGGGAGCATTTATCAATGTTTTTAACATTCGAAAAGTAGTGATAGATAACGATTTAACACTAAATACAAAAAACAGTTACCGATGGAAACGCAATGCCAAACTGACCATAATTCCAATCGTTGTAGTCTATATTTTTGTACTCATTTTTAGAACCGCAAACCCAGTATTTGACAGTTTCCTAATCCAAATCGAAAATGTATTTTCAGACTTTATATTCAACTTTTTCGATTACTTTTCAATCAATAGAATTTTATTCTTTGCATTGGGAACAATATTTACATCAGCTCTTATCATAAAAGGGAAGTGGATGTATTTCGAAAAACAAGAAACCTCAAAAACAGAAGTAATCAAAAGACAGCGAATCCGAAAAAAAATAGCGGTAAGAAGTTATCGAGAAGATGGCGTTTTAAAAACCAAAACAGCCTACCAAGAGTTTCCAACTTTAGCCCTAAAAAACGAAAGATTGTCAGCAACAATAATGCTTGGTTTAATCGCTGTACTCCTTTTTATAATCAACAGTATAGACATCGTTTACGTTTGGTTTGCTAAAACGCTCTCAACCACCAAAACCCTAACCGAAATGGTGCACGAAGGAACTTACCTACTTATTTTTAGTATCCTACTATCCATATTTATAATGCTCTATATTTTCAGGAAAAACCAGAACTTTTACAAAGGAAACAAGATCCTAAAATACCTTTCATATACGTGGATTATTCAAAATATAATACTTGTAATTTCGGTAGCCATCAGAAATCATAATTACATCTCAAATTATGGATTAACACACAAAAGAATAGGTGTTTACATCTTTTTAATCCTCACCGTAATAGGGTTATTCACACTTTTCTTAAAAATAAGAGATAAAAAATCACTCTTTTTCCTCTCTCTAATAAACGGAAAAGTATTCTACACAACACTTGTTATTTTGGCTTTCTTCAACTGGGATTCAGTCATTGTATCTTACAATATCAATCATCTAGCTCCCAACAAAATCGATTACAGATACCTGGTCACGCTCTCCGATAATTCGCTAATCACCTTACACAAAAATCTCAACAAACTGAATCAAGACCGCTGGAATAGTGAGATTTATCTTAACAGAAGAACTACAACTCCCGCCTATTATTTTAAAGAAAGAATAAATCGAATCAACCAAATTCCTCAAACTGCATTCTCTTGGAATTACTCCGATTATAGAATCGCAAACTACTTTAAAAATTTCCCCGAATAGTATTTAATTATTTGGGCGTTTTAACGGGCTATCCGTTTGTAGTTTTTGTTTTTAGAAAAAGCTTAACTAAGCCAAAAAGGAGCTCATAAAATCGCTCTTTTTAGCCAAGTTAAGCTAATTCTAAAAACAAAAAGCTACCACTTTTATCCCTAACGCTTTTACCTCCGGAATTACTTTTTATTATCAAACCCTAAACTAGACAACAATGAACATAAAAAAAAATATATTATGAATATCAGATTAATAAAAGGCATAATATTATTCGCTTCTACTAATTTGATTTTAGCAATCTTTTTTATTTTGTATGCTATTTTTAAAGTATTAAGTACTCCTTGTGATGGACTTTGTGATGGACTTTGTGATGGACTTTGTTTTGGAATATTGATGTTTATTCCTGTTGTACTTGTGATATTATTTAATCTCATTTTGATAGTTATAAAATTTTTTCAAAAACTTACATCTAAAACAGAATTTTTCTCTAGCTCTTTTCTTATCGATAATATTAACAGTTGAATGCTTGCTGTACTACCTTTATTTCTCTTCAATTATATAAAACAAAACAACAATGAACATTAAAAAAGACACATTATTAAAAATTAGTTTTCTAACAGGTTTAATTCCACTTGTAGGAGGAGTTGGAATCTTCCTAACCTGGTTCTTTGCTCGTTATTTCTTTGCGGTAGATTTAAAAGAGCTAGAACCGATTGGATTCTTTTGGATGCTAGGGTGCTTTTTTGTTGCATTATTTGGTTTGTTCTTACTTTCAATTCACGCAATCATCAATCGAAAAAACTTACACAAAAATATACTTTATAGTTTAAGTATGATTCTAATAAACATACCTGCCGTTATTGGAGTGCTCTATTTGCAAGAGCAAGCAGATCGGAATATTTATATCAAACTAATAAATAATACGAATTTAGACAATGCATCATTTTCTTTTGTCTCTGTTCTTAGAAGTAAAGGAATGGTTTACGAGAGAAGTAAAGGAATGGTTTACGAGGGAAATAAAAAAATATTTTCATTAAGAACGCTAAATCAAGGAAGAAGTACAGTGTTTTATTTAACGCCTGAAGACGACTTGTTCTATGCGTTTAGAAACCGATCGAACAATTTAGAAATTGAGGTTACGAGCGAAAATAAACAAACAATAATTAATTTACCAAATTTAGAAAGCAAAAGGTATTCTGATTGCTTAATAATCTCAATTGATTCA
>WFNC01000288.1 GCA_015488785.1 Flavobacteriales bacterium
ACGTCCAAATACCATTTTCATACAGTTTTCAGTGATTTTTCCGTAATATTCATAGTTTCGCTTATGAGTTTTGTTTTGAGTTCTGCTTCTCAGAATTCTGCTTGTTTATGAAAATTCTGTTCTAAGTTTGGGAATTCTGCTTTTCAAAGTTTCAGATATTATTCAGTATTTTGGTAAATTCCGCAGTTCTGAGAAATATTCCGCAATTATAATTTTTCGTTCTGTTTTGCGTGTTGCTTTTCCTTTTCCATTAGCATCTTTTTAACATTTTGCTTGTCAATTTTCCGACGTTAAATTTCCGCGTAATAACACGCAACAATAGAGTAGTGCTTGGTTAAATTTTGATTTTTAGGTTGCTGGAATATTATGGGCAACGGTTTGTATATGCTTAGTGCGGGACTTCAAAGAACTGTCTTTTCGGTTTAACACGTAGCCAAATATAATAATTTTTGTTGTATTTTTTCTTACAATCCAAAATTTTATATTTGGCGGACTTGATTAAATGTTCTTCACTTTGAATTTAGCACAAACCCCGCATTAAGTATATACTTTGTTACCTGCTGGCATACTTTTACGTTTTGCTGTTCGCGTTGGCGGTTTAAGCTCTTTTATTTTTTGTGTGTATTGGCTTTAGTGTTGGCAAAAAATAAATGTGCTTGAACCTTGCGTTGGCTAATCCGCTATTGCTTTTGGGTTAATATTATATTTTTTTAATAAGAAATTATTCCTGTCTTCTGAAGAGACTGTCGTTAGTAAATAATTTTTTTCATTTTCATTCAAATTACAAATTCCAAAATCCTTGACGTAATTTTTTGCTAACGCAAAATAATTACCAGAATATGGTTTGCTTGTTTTTTTTATATAGTACCAAAACACTTTAGATTCCAAAATTCGTTTTAATACTTTCAATTCCCTTTCTGAGTCAAAGTAAACTGCATATCCTGCATAGAGTAATAAGTCATCTTGGTCAGTATAAACAAAATAAGGTTGTCCAGCCATATAAGGAAATAGTAATTTTTTACCTAAATCATTCAAAGCTTGTGTTCTTCCAAACTCAAACCATTTATATTTTGTGTTTTTTCCTTTATCTCTATTTAATAGTTGAACCTTGTTTCCTTTTAAGTATTCATATGCGTTAGGGAAATTGGTCTTAAAATAATCCTCCTCAAATGCAATTTTCTTATTTGATTTATAGTCAAAAAGATTGGCTTTTTCATTTTCTCGATAGTATGGAAAAATAATTTGTTCTTTTAATATCGGAATTTCGGATTCAGTTTTAAGCCTGTTTGGTTTTATTATATCTCTACAAATTCCTTTTTCTATTTTATGTAGTTTACCATTTTGGTGATAGAAATAATTTTCATCTTCATTGACTGGTTTAAATATAAAAACATCATTACTTAGGGTTGCTAAGCCATTTCTTATTGGAAATTTATCCCCTAATGGAATTCCAATACTTTCAATTTTATTAATATTCTCTAAAACATCAGGTTTATTTAAAATCCAACCTTTTTTGGTATTTAATAGTTTGTAATTGATGCAAGTAAAATCTGTTATTTTTTTATTCAGAAAATCTGTAGCTGTTATTTTTAGATATTTAACTTCATTAGATTGTTTTTTTTCAATAAAAACAATACAGGTGTAAGTTGATTTGTTCGCAAATATTTGTGAACTACCAAAATCTAGAATTTTTAAATCAAATAGATTCTTTTTAAAATACTCTCTAAGGTTTCTTGCATTAACACTTCTCTTAAATGTGTTGACGGTTATATAGCCTAAAATTCCACTTGGTTTTAGGTATTCAAGACCTATTTCGAAAAAAGGAATGTATAAATCTGGATTTCCAGTTTTTGTAACTTCCCAATTTGATAATAGAAATTTAGTTTCTTTACTTAAATTTTTAGCTCTTACATAAGGAGGATTCCCAATAATTATGTCAAAACCTTTGAACTTATTTATCTGTTTATTCCAATCGAAATTTAACGCATTACCGACTAATAAATTAAATTCAAATTCCTTTTTATCTTCTCCGTTTGTGATTGCTAAAAGTGATAATAAAATTTTTGCTCTTGTAATAGTATAATCAGAGATGTCAAGACCGTAAATATTTTGCTTAAAAATATCAAAGTAACTTCTGTTTGTTTTTTGCTTTATCTCTTGGGCTACAGTATATAAAAATGCTCCTGTTCCGCAAGCAATGTCCGACACTTTAATAGTTGGTAAATTGACATCTTTTATTTTGCAAAGAGTTTCTTTGACTATGTAGTCTTTTATATAATTTGGTGTGTAGACAGCTCCATTTACAGAAATATCTTTTGAAGGTATGCTCGTTTCGAATAAGTGAATAACATCTTCAAAATCGAATTTTCCGTTCTTTAGTTCTATTAGTTTAATAAATGTTTTAATGGTTTTTACATCATTACCTTCAATGCAAGAAAGGATTAATTTATTGTTCTTTACCTTAATTTTGTTAAATTGAAGATAGGCTCCAACAATAAGCTTATTGACAATTAATAAATCATCAGAAAGTTCATTTAGAAATTTGGATATGTCATTGCTAATCATAATCTATCAAGTATTTCTAAGCGGTTAATATTTCTTCCTCTTTCATTGAAAAAGGAAATTTGGTCAACAGTTAAGACATAAAGTTGATAAACTTTGTTGTCAAGATTTGTCCAATGAGCATTCAGTAATGTTTTTAATAAATTCTTTTGACGAGGAGAAGCACCTCTATATTGTTCCTGTAACTGTTTAATATTAATTGCAAGAGCTGAAATTTCATTTACGATTACAGTGTTTGTATTGAAATTATCTTTAGGAAAAGGAATCGGTTCAATAAACTGCTTATTAAATTTAAAATATCCATTCTGTTGACTAAGTGCAATTGACCTAGCTATTACAGAAAACAAAGTAGAATTAACTATTGCGGAAATTGCAAATAAATTATTTTCGCTTTTATCAGGTATGTCAATAAAAAACATATTTGCATTGTCACAATAGTTTAATGGATTTTGAGTTACAGTAGCATAAGTGTCATTTGCAGTCATTGGCAATAAAACTTTTGGATAAACTGCTTTATGATTTTGAACTCTAGTAAATTGATGCCAATTTTCATCTCCATCACAAGTTTCTACATTTCTAACGATTTCTTCTTTATGGTTGGTTAGATATTGACCTGCTAGTTCAAATCTTGCACAGAAATCAGTAAATGGAATTGGCGTATTCTCCTCTAAGGAGGTGTCATATGGGAAAATTACATATGTAGAAGTTTCATCACTACAAAATGGATAAAATTTTTCATTAACCATCAAAGGTCGACAAGCATCTATTTCAATCGTAATATTTTCTTCTAAATGAGTGCTTCCTGTAAGTGTACCATCATCATTTATTGATGTTACTTTAATATGGTAAGCTCTATCCCAAAGAACTTGAATACCTACTTTTACTTTAGCAAAATCTCCAAATTTACCGTGATTATCTAAAAGTAAAGATTTTATAGCAAGTAAATCAGCATCCTCAAAATTCCAAGGGTTTTGATTTAAACTGATAGAAGGTATTGTAGAAAATTCAGTATTATCATTCTCAAATGGCTGTATTCTTCTTAAAGTAGAAGGAATTTTTTCTACTTCAGAATTAATTTTTAAGAACGAAATATTATCAGGCGCTGATTTATCTAAAATAAGAGTTGCGATATAAGTAACTCTATTTGGGAAAATTTTTGATGTTTCGAACTCTATTACTTGTGAAAGTAAGTTGTTAGAACTTATGTATTCACGAATTTTTTTACCGTAATCAGTTTTGAAAAATCTTCTTTGTACTATTAAACCTAATTTCCCATTTTCATTTAGAATTGAAATAGCTCTTTCTATAAAAGCTACAGCTAAATCAATTTTTCCATTTTTTGTAGTTTCATATTCTTCTTTTATGTACAGATGCATAAAAGGGTATTCTACATTATAATTCTTAACTTCAACATAAGGGGGATTCCCAACTATATAATCAAAACCGTTTTTGGTATTAAAAATCTCAGAAAATCCATCTATACTATTATAATCAAAAGGATTAGTTCTAAATAGTTGGTCTTGGTCTGATATTATTTGCGGATATTTTGTAGATATATCTGTTGAAACAAGTGTGTTACCACATTTAATATTGTTTCCTATGTTATTTAATATTTGATTGCCAAAAATTCCAATTTCTTGATAATTTTCATAGAACTCAGAACTATCTACAACTTTAAGAGATAATGACATTCTAGCAACTTCAACTGCTTCTGGGTCAATGTCAACTCCAAAAATACAATTTGAAATTAGATGTCTTTTACCAGCAATAGTTAATGTTGTTAAATCTGAATTTTGAAAAAAGAAATGGCTAAATTCTTGTGAGGGATTTTCTATATAATAGTTGATGAAAATATCTTGTAAATAATCAAAAGTTTCAATCAAAAATATTCCACTTCCACAAGCAAAATCCAAAATTTTAGTTTCTGAAATACTTTCAAGACCTCTTACTATCAAACTTTCTTTAACAATCGTTCTTTTGAGCAAATCTTGTACTAAATATTGAGGAGTACTAATTGCACCATTAGTTTTGATATATTCTAATTTGAGTTTTTCAGAAACTTCTCCATCTGCAATAATTAATTTTTTAGATAAGAAAATTTCATAAATATCACTCAATAGTTTTGTAGGAATAACCTCAAATCTATATGGAGAAGGGTAGTACAGTAATTCTAATAATTCTTTAATAATATTATTGTCTATTTCTAAATTTTGAATATTACTAATTCTATCGAAAAGTGGTCCGTCATAATGCTCAAAGAAATCATTGTATGATGAGTTTTTAAACTCATTCCAAAAGTCATTTTCTTGAAAAGTTAACAGTAAATCCTCTCTTTCTATTCTACGAGCTTCACAGATTCGAATAAAAATTATTCGATTGATAATCACTTGCGTTAAATACGCTAGTAACTCTGTGTTATCATTAATTAATTCATTGTTTTTTTCTACAATATTTTTAGCTAGCGACAATCTAAAGTTTGAAAGTTGCTCAGCAAAGACTAAATCAGGAGTTAATTTTTGGACACTTCCTACATTTTTAAGAGTATCCGAATACAGTTTTTCGAGTGTACCATTTAAGATATTTGATTTTAGAAGATGTTGTTCTAAAACATCAAAGTTTTCAATGTATTCATCTAATTTTAAATATGTTCTACCAAGATTGGCTGATTGTGTTTGATTAGGAACATAAGTACAATCATAAATTGCAAATTCTTCAAAGTTTGTCAAAAATGAACAAGGTGCTAAAATAGACCAACCATAAGATTTAATTTGAAAAGCTGAAGATGTGCTTGTTTTAATACTAACCGAAACCGCTTTTGCATCAAGAAAAGTAAGTTTTTGATTGCCAATTTTAAAAGTGTAATCTGGTCGACTAGAAGTTGAATCAATTTCTTCTAATCTTGCTTTTTCTTCTCGTGATAATACTTTTTCTTGCAGTATTTGGGATGTGTCCATAACATTCCAGTCGAAAATTGAAAGAAGTTCATTTATCCAAGTTCTAATTGTTTCCTCTGAACTTAAATCTAAACGCCCTTCTCTTTTGAATACTTGGTATCTTTCTACCAATTCGATTAATTGTTGTTTCCTTTGAGACATTTATAATTTAAGTTTTCCTTGTTTCACATTTTGTTCTCTGTAATATTTTACTTTTTCCTCTGCAACATTGAGTACTTCTGTAGAGCAATTAGTTTGGTATATTTTTTTAGCAAATATTTCACTAAAGAATTCAGTTTTTAAGTTTTCAATATCAAGCCCAAAAACTGAAGCTAACAATTCTAGCCTCTTTTCATCAAACTCTCTTTTCCCATTTTCGATTTTGCTAAGGTTTGCAGAATCTAAATCAAGTTTTGCACCTAATTGAGTTAATGTAAAACCTTTTTCTGTTCTTAATTTTCTTATGTACTCTCCAAAACGTTGTTTCATTTGACTTGAATATTTAGACTTGTCATTAATTGACAAATATAAGAAACATTTTGGTGTTTAATGATACTAAATTTGATTTTTATTTTGGTAGGGTGCTGGTGGGGAAGGGCAAGCTCTTTTATTTTTTTTTGGGTTGGCTTTTGCGTTGGCAAAAAATAAATGTGCTTGACCGTGCGGTGGACTTTTTTTTAGCTTGCAGGTAACGGCTACTTGTATGGTTAGTGGCGGATTAAAAGGACAGTTCTTTGATTAAGCATAAAACTTAATTTGAAAGAACTGCCCTTTGAATAAGCAATTTGTAGCCATTAACTATACAAATTGTTATGCCACGTTTCAGCCTTTTTCTACTTTACGCATCTTAAAATACCATTTAAAAAAGATTATTAATCCTACTAATTCTACAATTAATCCTATCAATAATAATTTATCCGAAAAAGACTCTTTTAATATTTTGGCTAAAGCTCCTAAAAGGACAATTGCCATACCTATAATTAAAATTCCAAAAGGTTTTGGTTTAAAATTTAATTTCATATTTTTTTGTTTTAGCAAGTGCAAAGAGATGCGATTAATAAAGGAATAGTTGGATTTGTTATATATGCAACAGTTGAAATAAAATCATCTTGAAATTCATCACTTTCTCGATCAAAACATTCTTTGAAAGTTTCATCTCCTTCTCGTTGACAAAGAGAAGATTTTTTTAACTGATAGTTAGTATTTAGATTAGTAATGTCTTTGTCTATTGGTTTTCCCCCAATAAAATTAGATATAAAGCCTCTATTGTTTTGAAGATCATTAAATTTAACTATACCATCTTTTTCATTATTTAGTTCGTAATCAACTAATATTTCTTTACTAACTGAAAAACCAAATTTATCCAACTCTCCTTTAATTACCAAATATTGATTTGTATTCTGGATATTCTGTAAAATAATTATTTGTTGATTTTTATTATCTTTAAATTGGTAATTTTCAATATTTTTGAAATTCTTTTTTGAATAATTTGCTGTTTGATTATCTATTCTTTCTAAGTTGTATTTATTGCTCAAAAGTTCGCTTACATTGATATTTTCTTTTTCAAAAACACCATCATCTTGAGTTGAGCAAGAAATTGACATTACACTTAAGACTATTACAGTAATGATTAT
>WFNC01000289.1 GCA_015488785.1 Flavobacteriales bacterium
ATTTTATGTTACATATCGCGGAAAGGAAGCAAATAAAATACAGAGAAAAACGAGCATACGAGTTTGATGGATTTTATTTGCGTGGATATATAATAAATCTTATATTTGTTGCGGATAATGAAGTAGATACGTTCTTAAAAAAATAAAAGCAGTTTTAAAAGCAAGGTACAGGAAAATTTTAACTTTTTTTCTCTAAAAATGCACTGATTACTCTACTTTTGGTATGCTTGTACCAAACAGGAATTATCAAAGTCCAGCTTACCGTTATGGCTTCCAAGGTCAAGAAAAAGATGATGAAGTTAAAGGGAATGGGAATAGTCTAAATTATAAGTTTAGAATGCACGACCCTAGGATTGGACGGTTTTTTGCGGTGGATCCACTTACAAAATCATACCCTTGGTATACTCCGTATCAGTTTAGTGGAAACAAAGTAATTTACGCTATTGAATTAGAAGGATTAGAAGAATTTAAAGTCAATGGAGGAGAAGGAACGATTGATGGTCCTTATGCAAATCAAGAAAAGGCACAAGAAGCCGCAAATGATGATTTTTCAAAAGTGACTTGGAATTTAAAACCAGTAACTGTAACTTATTCAAAGAGTTGGACAAATATTAAACGCTATTTAAAAGAAAAGAGTAGTAAAAATTCTACACATTGGGAAGGAGGAAAAACTTATACACAAGTAACTAGCAATACAATAGTAGTAAATAAACCAGGGTATTATAATACACCAGAATATAAATTTATTGCACCTCAAGATTATGGGGCTTTTGATGAAGCAGGTTCTGATGGTCTTAGATGGAAAGGATGTGCTTCTTGTCATGCGCTTAATGGAGCGTATAGATATGCTGCTTATAATTCTAAAGAACATATACAAGGCGTAGTCGCAGGTGTTGTTATTCCTATAATTTTACCGCCAATTATTAAAGGTATTAATTCTGTAGCTAAAAGAGCAAGTGGAGGAAATAGTCTATTTAGGATGACTGCGGCTGAAAAGACTGCATTTAAAAATGCAACTGGGTATAGTAGAGTGAGAATAGTTGATGGTGTTGGGGTTATAGATCGATTTGGTTTTTATAAAAGTACCAGCGCTAGAGAAATTAATTTAATAAGAAATTTTTTCAAAGAAAATGGAGCCTCATCTATTATAATAAAGACTAACTCAGTAAATCAAAAGATGAAAATAATATTGAATTCTAGAATGAAGTCAGGTAGAGGTATTTTTGGGCTTTCTATAAAAAAGAGAATCGGACCAGGTTATATACTGAGTGGTAAATTATAATTTTATGAAATTGAATGTATTAAAAGCTAAGATCAAAAGAAATCATTTAGTAAAATATTCTGGAAAGTATTTTGTTGATGAAACTTCTGAAGTAATAAAGCAGCTGAATGCGCAAGGAAAAAGTGCTTTATTAGGAATTCAAAATGGAAAAGGTGTATATACTATTATTGGAAAACAGTTTGTTTATTATTTAACTTCTTCAGGAAAGAGAGGAAATATTTCGCTTAAAGATTTTAGTGATGAGTTACATGAAAATGCATGTCGCGTAGGAAAAGGGTATTTAAAGTTTAAATTTATGTACAAGAATATTATTTTGAGTAATAATGATAAGGTTTGGTTGCATAATGCAGATACTATGTTTTCCCTTTGGAATACAGTTCTTTGGTTAGAAAAAATAGGTAATGGTACAGATTAGCAGTGCTGTACTACGCTCAAAACACTTTTAAAACAAACTGTCCCATATAAGGGAAACACTAATAAATAAAAGGGTGCTACACCTAACCCCCCCCCTTCTCGCACTAATTTTTAACTAGTACCCTTACAGTAAATAAAAAAGAACTACTTCCGATACTTCGGAAAGCACTAAAATAGATTTTCCATTATAAAAACCTTTCCAACACCATTTCTAAAGCTTTTACACTATCTTTGGATAAATTACAAGCCTTTTTAGCCAATTTTTCCAAATCACTAAGCTCATTTACCTTTTTACCACAAAAAACGTCGAGAGACACCTCTAAAGCATCCGCTAATTTAATAGCCATCTCTAAGTTAGGTAACACTTTGTTTACTTCCCAACG
>WFNC01000290.1 GCA_015488785.1 Flavobacteriales bacterium
GCTATGGTCTAAAATTCCGGATGATAAAATGGCGATTATCGAACATAGTTTCAATGATTTTCATATTATTAAGTGCAATACAGATAGATTTAGAGCTCAATTTTTACACATAGATAGATTTATTAAAGGGTTCGGAATTTTCCCCAATACCAAGAAAAATAAAACCATTATCAAGAAACTAAGAGACTTTTGGAAAATTGCAGCTTAAATTTGAAACGAACTATTGTAACTTATTAAACAACAATAAAAGTGTCAACCTATATCAGGACAATACATAATAACTAAAATTAATTTGGACTGAAAGTGCTAAATCGAAAGTTATCGTGTTAAATAAATCCTTATAAATGTAAAATTAAACGTTTAAATAGAGGGGAATTAAAATAATTTTATTATCTTTAATCCATAAAAAAAAACTAAAAGTTTTCAGCT
This sequence comes from Flavobacteriales bacterium, assembly GCA_015488785.1. Lineage (GTDB taxonomy): Bacteria > Bacteroidota > Bacteroidia > Flavobacteriales_D > Parvicellaceae > S010-51. The sequence goes on from WFNC01000290.1 coordinate 430, forward strand.
TTGAATGCCCAAATGAATTTTAACAGTATCATTTGGGTAGTATCATGATAATGGACTGCCTCCTAATTATGAGAATTAAATGTAAACAATAAATTTAAAAATAGAAAAGATGAATAATATACCAGAGAAAACAAGAACGGAATGGCAAAGTCTTTTATTGGATAAAATTGATGTGAAGTTAGAAAATTTTGTGTTGCAAATGCAAGTTGATCAAACAAAAAGAGCAATACAAAACTCAAAAATAAGCTTAGATGAAGGAGTTTCAAAAATTCACGCATTGTGTGTAAAATATTCATTAGCTGTTAAGAGTGATATGAACAAAATCTTTAATTAAATAAACATGGAAAATAAATTATATAAAATAAACGAGGTAATTGAATTTATAAAAGAAGGTCGGATATTGGCGTTAGCTGGTGACGAGAAAGTATTATCACAACTTCCACAAGGAAATTGGATTGGTGGTACAATTCCTTATTTTATGGGAAAAGAAAAAGGAGTCTTTTCTCAGGAATTGATTTATGTAAACGAACTTAACAATACGCATAAAAATTATTTAATTAGCTCTTATACTTCATCAGAAGTTGACAATATAGTTCAAGATACATTTGATAATGGGGCTTCAATTGTAATAATTCCTCCATTTACAGAAATACATCAAAATTATGCGATTAAAATTCCTGAAAATGAGAATTTATTTAATAACCCAATTATTGGATGGATAGCTGGCATTGATTTGAATTCCCAAGATACAGCAAAAACATTTAATGGAAAAACAGGTGAGGTCTATACGGATAATGCTGTAGCCATTCATATAGAATTACCGGACAATAAAACTGCTCGTTTAGAAATTACTAATATTTTCACTCAATCTGATGATGACATTGAAATCGAATTTATTGAAGATGGATTCAGCTGTAAAGACTGCCTAATAGATGGTAAGGAAACTAATTTAGCACAATACATTAGCAATAATAATATTGATATTAAGCTTCCTGTAATTTCTGATTATTCAGGTGCGCTAATAAATGTTAGCTTTCAAAAAATTGAAAATGATATCGTAAACTTTTATGCTCCAGTATTCAAAAATCGAAAATACAAATTTGCAAAATCGATGTCTGATTATGTGTCAAGTTTTAATTCTCAGATTAAAAAAATGGATATTGAGCCTGAATTTTCATGCAACTGTATCTTAAATTATTTGTATGGAGAATTAGAAGGTAAAAAAATTGATAATATTTCAGGTCCAATAACTTTTGGCGAAATAGGTTATCAGTTACTAAATCAAACTTTAACTTTCTTATACATAGAGGATAAATAAAATTCACAATACTATAACATATGGATTCATAGCAAATTTAGCTATGAATCCATACGTCAGTTAATTATCTTTTGGCACAAAATTGAATAAAATGAAACAAGAATTTCGCTCTCCTAGATATACAACTAGACTAAATGAATGAATTCAAATTGGTTGAGATCTACATAATTAATCATTCATAATTCCTAATTCATCACTTAACCCCTCTCAACATTTCTCTTTTTCCTGGAGGGCCTTCCAATCTTTCCATTTTAAAACCAACAGCTTCTAAATCTCTACGAACTTGCCCTTTGGCACAATACGTTACAAAAACTCCTTTGTCGCTCATAAAGTTAAACAGTTTATCAAACAGATTTATATCCCAAACTTCTGACTGAACTTGCGGACCAAAGGCATCGTAATAAACTAAATCAATTGCTTTTCGAGGCTCAAAATCTTCTAATTTAGATGCTACTTTTTGCAATGTAAAATAATTATTGACTAAGCCTATTCCACCCCATTTTGCTTGATGAATTTTATCAAAATGCTTTTGACTATCTCCTCCAATAATTCCAGGGTAATTTAATTTAGAAATCAATTCATCTTCCACAGGAAAAGCTTCTATTCCAATATAATGAATCTGTTGCTTGTTTTCTTTAGCAAAGTTTGCCGTCAACAAGGCATTCAATCCCGTTCCAAATCCCATTTCTACAATTGTAATCGAGGGTTTAGATCCTATAATTGGCTCCAATCCTGTTTTTATAAAGACGTGATTTGCCTCTTGTATTGCTCCGTTTGTAGAATGGTAATTCTCATTCAGTTCTTTATTATATAACGTATGAGAACCATCGTCGGATAGTTTTATTTCTAAATTATTCATTTCTTAAATTCGTATTCAATTTCTACTTTTGCGATTCTTATTTTAAAACTCTTGTACCAAACTTCCTTGCCCATTTTTTGAGCTAAAGCATGTTCACTATTTTGTTTCCATTTATCAATATCCGCTAAACTATTCCAATACGAAACCGTTATGCCAACATCTTCTCTTGCACTTTCTACCCCCAAAAAACCTTTTTGTTTCTTAGCCAATTCCATCATTCTATCCCCCATTTCACTATATCCATTTATCTCTTCTTTCAATATTGAAGTAAAGATGACAGCATAATATGGAGTAAAATTATTTTTCATGCTATAAAGTTAGCGTATTTTTCCGATAACTAAAAAAGCGATTGTTAATATCGATATTAAAGTTCCAAAAGGGAAATACCAAAGTATTGCCAAAGAAATTAAAACACCATAAAAATAACTAGAATTGTAATCATTTTATAACCTATTTAGGATTCTATATCGCTTCTACCCTTCTTTTCCTTTCCTTTATAATCAAGCTCAATTCCCTCCCTGTTTGCCCCGAAACAGACGAATTTTCTTCCGCCCTTCTTATCAAATAAGGTAAAACCTCTCTTATCGGACCATAAGGAACATATTTTACAACATTATAGCCTTCATTAGCTAGGTTATAACTGATATGATCACTCATCCCCAATAGTTGAGCAAAGTAAATTCGTTTATCATTCATTGAAATTTTATGTTTCTCAATCAAATCTACCAAATGCAAGCTGCTTTTTTCATTATGCGTTCCAGCACAGAGCGAAATATCATTCAAATTTTCGACACAATAAGTTACCGCTTTATCAAAATCCGCATCCGTAGTTTCTTTCGTTTCTTGAATAGGACTCTTATAGTTTTTCTCAATCGCTCTAGCTCTTTCCTTCTCCATGTACGCTCCTCGAACAAGTTTCACACCTATTTTATAACCATTCTCTCTAGCCTTTTTATGTAATTTTTCTAAATAAGCCAGCCTATCCCAACGGTACATTTGTAAGGTATGATAAACAGTTATCGACTCCTTATTATAACGCTCCATCATCAACTCCACAATCCCATCTATTGTATCCTGAATCCAACTATCTTCAGCATCTATAAACAGCGGAACATTCAATTCATGCGCCTTCTTACATATTTTATCAAATCGAGCCACTACTCTATTGTATCGAATTAAATCCTCTTTAGCCAAGTTTTCAATACCGTTATTCGCTTTTTCCAAAATAGAAAACAAAGAAACTCCCGTTGGTTTAAATACCGAAAAAGGAATCGTTTCATTCAGTTTTGCTTTTTCTATCGTCTTTATAATTTCATCAACCGTATTGTCCAAATCCTTGTCATCCTCCTTCCCCTCAACCGAATAATCGAGAATTGTTCCAATTTTAAATGCGCCTAGTTCTTTTATCGTACTATTACATTCTTCAATATTTTCCCCTCCACAAAACTGTTCAAAAATCGTTTTCTTAATCGGATAGTTGATTGGTAAATGTAGCGTCAAAGCCGTTTTCGTAACCATACTCCCCAAAGAAACCATCGATTTACTACTCACAATTTTGAACAACCAATAAGCCTTAGCCAACTGAAAAGTCGATTTCCCCTTAAACGCTATTTCCGTATTATTAAAATCTATTGCCATTTCTAAAATATTTATTCTTCTAATTCAATTAATCAATCCTACCCAACAATTTTACTTTGGGCGTTCGAGCGGGCTATCCACTATATCTTTTTTGTAAAAAAAACAAAAAAGGATGCCGTTTCTATCCCTAACGCAAAAGAAGCTACCATCTTCAAAACTCGTTTACTAAACCGTTTCAACTAAGCGAAGCATTCTTACTAATTCATTTTTATCAAAAAAAAGCGATTAATTCCTAACGAAAAATAAGCTCCCGTCCTTCAAAACTCGTTTACTTTTTAACAACACACACACATCATTTAACTTCAATTTAAATAAACCTTATTCATTGCTGAACAATAATCTCATCTCATTTTCTACAAAAATAACAATCATTTTAAATAAATAATTGAATTTTGTCATATATTACATTGCTTTATTTATTTTTGTATCGAATGATGAAAATTTCTATAATAATAGCCGACGGTAGTGACATTGTAAGAAGTGGGTTACAACATATCTTGCGACAATCAAAAAGCATAGAAATAAAGGCTGTAGCTAGCGACAATAGTGAGTTACAAAAATTCGTAACAGAACACAAACCCAACATCGTCTTAGTAGATTATACCTCAAAAGGATTCGACGCTAATTCTATTTCTATTATAAAGAAAAATAGTAGCGAGACCAAAATTATAGGCATAACCCACTCTCCAACTATATTAGAAGTCAATTCAGCCTTAAAAAAAGGAGTTATCAGTCACATCAAAAAAGACTGTCCGACTCAAGAAATTATAGAATCAGTTCTCGAAACAGCCAATAATATTCATTTCTTTTGTGGCGAAGTTCTCGAAGTCTTAAAAGAAAACAATAAGGATAAAGGAAATTTAAACTGTTCTCCAATTTCACTTTCCGATAGAGAAATGGAAATTGTAAAACTAATATCAGAAGGATATACCAATTCTCAAATTGCCGTTGTCTTACACATTAGTAATCACACTGTTAACACACATCGAAAAAACATAATGAGAAAATTAGGAGTTGGAAACACCGCTGGAATTGTAATTTTTGCAGTCAAAACAAATCTAGTTAGCCCCGACAAATTCGAATTCTCACCAACCGATAAATAATCCTTCTGTGAAAAAACTACTTTACCTCTTCCTTATTATTATACTTCTAGTTGCTGGAGCAGGATACTATGTTTATAATTTGGCAAACACCAAAAGCCTTCTATTTACAGAACAATCCAAAACAATAGAAATCAAAAAACAAATACCATTCTCCCAAATTGGAACTTTTTTAGAAAACCAAAACCTAATCGCCGATAAAAATAGTGTTGATTTAATTATTAAAGTTAAACAATTCGACAAACTAATTCTATCAGAAGGAAAAATTACGCTAAAAAAAGATTGGACGAATAACCAGTTGGTTAATCAACTAAAACTAATGCGAAATCAAAAAAAGATTGTATCCGTTATTTTTGGAAGCGTTAGAAATTTAGAAGCACTTGCAGGTAAAATTGCTCCCTTTATTGAACTAGATTCCACTACCTTAATCAATACTTTTAGAAATCCTACGATTCAAAAAAAATATGGCTTCAACAACCAAACATTCTTAACGCTTTTTATTCCCAATACTTACGATGTTTATTTTAACATAACTGCCGAAGAATTTATTCAGAAAATGGCAAAAGAATATAAAATATTTTGGAATGCAGAGCGAATTGCAAAAGCAAAACAACTAAACCTTTCTCAATCAGAAATAACAATACTTGCCTCTATTGTTTATGAAGAACAAAAAGTGAAATTTGATGAACAACCAAAAATTGCAGGCTTATACTTAAATCGGTTAAAAAACAATTGGATGCTACAAGCAGATCCAACCGTTAAATTTGCCTTAGGAGATCCAACAATAAAAAGATTACTCTACAAACATTTGGAAGTAGAATCTCCTTACAATACATACAAACATATAGGTTTACCTCCAGGCCCAATTTGCTTACCCGAACCAAGAACAATTGATGCTGTGCTCAACCACACAAAACACGACTATTTTTATATGTGTGCAAAACCAGAATATAGTGGTTATCACAATTTTTCAAAAACATTGGCTCAACACAACTCTTATGCAAAAAAATACCAACGTTGGTTGACTAAAGAAGGAATTAGATAATTAAAAACAATAAAATTATGGCTACAATATTAGACGGTAAAAAATTATCACTTACAATTCAAGATGAATTGGCGATTAAAGTTTCAGAACGATTACAAAAAGGGAAGAAAAAACCTCATTTAGCAGCCATATTGGTTGGAGAAGATGGAGCTAGTAAAACCTATGTTGCAGCAAAAGTTAAAGCATGTGAACGAGTTGGCTACCAATCTACACTAATTAAACTTCCCGAAATTACAACCGAAAAAGAATTGATGCTTGAAATAGAAAAATTGAACAACAATAATTCTATTGATGGATTTATTGTTCAATTACCATTACCGAGCCATATCGATGAGCAAAAAATAATTCAATTAATCGACCCTAAGAAAGATGTAGATGGATTTCATCCTCAAAATATAGGACGAATGGTTTTAAATCTTCCAACCTTTTTACCTGCAACACCAAACGGGATATTAGAATTTTTGAAAAGATATAAAATAGATACAATAGGAAAAGAATGTGTTATTATTGGTAGAAGTCACATTGTTGGTTCGCCTATGAGTATTTTAATGGCTCGTAACTACTACCCTGGAAATTCAACCGTAACATTAACACATAGTAGAACTCAAAATTTAAAAGAAATATGCCTTAAAGCCGATATTATTATTGTAGCACTTGGGAAACCAGAGTTTTTAACAGCCGATATGGTTAAAGATGGTGTTGTGATTATAGATGTTGGGATAACAAGAGTAAATGACAATTCAAAGAAAAACGGTTATCGTTTGGTTGGAGATGTAAAATTTGACGAAGTTTCTAAAAAAGCTTCTTACATTACTCCCGTTCCTGGAGGCGTTGGACCTATGACAATTGCTTCTCTACTTACAAATACTTTGAATGCCACAAAATTAAAGAAAATGTAGCTGATATCTTCATTAAACGAATTGCATTTGAGCATAAATTAAGATATTAATATTTCTTTGTGAATAAGATACAAAGAAGTTTTAGTTATATTTTTGTAAAAACAAAATAATATAGTATATTTGCGCACTGAATAAAGAACAAAAAGCAAACCCGAAAGGAAAAACATAATCAAAATGAGTAAAAGAACATTTCAACCATCGAATAGAAAGAGAAAAAACAAACATGGTTTTAGATCTAGAATGGCTACTAAAAATGGTAGAGCAATAATTAACGCAAGAAGAAGAAAAGGAAGAAAAAAAGTTTCTGTTTCTGATGAGCCTCGCGCTAAAAGATAGTCTAAGAAATTAATATTTCTTAAAAAGCCAATATACAATCTGTATATTGGCTTTTTTTATATCTATAATATATAAATCATAATTTTACCTCCCTCCCAAAATGAATATTTTTGAAAAACTGCTAACGACTACAGGAATTATAGGTTTTTTATTTCTAATGCCTCACCTATTAGCTATATTTGACTTTAACGGACTTCAGTTGTTTTTAGAAACACAAATAGGAAATATTGCTAATCCTTCTACACTTTCTTTAATCGGATTGTCATTTATTTTAGTTGCGATTATATTTGGAGGAGGTAATACAATTGGAGCTACTTTTCTTGGATTAATTATTGGCTTTATACTGATTTCTACCTCGTTAGAAGTTAGCTTTATGACTTGGTTAAAATTAATAATGGCTAAATTTTCATTAACCTCAAATTTTCATCTGAATTATATTGTTGGAATCGCTTCTATTTTTATGGGGCTAATGTTTAGTTTTACAACTAAGCTATCTTTTAAAACCTTATTTGTAATTATTTTTGCAATGCCTTTACTTTTTATAGGTGGAGCACAATACATGGAGCTATTTCATTTTAAAGGAGATTTTGATATTTCGATAGACAAAGGCTACTCTACTTTACTAAGTCTTATTGATGAGGAGTATCGAGAAATGCCGACAGTTGTCGATTACATTGAAGAAGTAGAAACAGACCAAACAATTGATGAAGATGAAAAAGAAGCTAAAATGAAAGAACTTCAAGACAACATCACAAAATTAGAAGAAGACAAAAAACTACTAGAAAATCTCAAAAATGAGAATCAAATTTTCAAACAATTAATAGAACAACAACAAGCTGAATTAGAAAACATAGGATGGTGTAAAAGTTCTAAAGATACAAGTAGTCAAACAAAGTCATTTTCTGAAGCTGTTCAAACACAACAACCCTGTGTAAGAGATTTTGCTGTTTCCATTGTTAAAGACTTTCCAGGTAGCTATTCTAGCATTAATAGAGGAATTCCGAGTAAAGAAGGTATCAATCAAATTTGCGCTTTAAACCTACATTTGTTTTCGAATTGGAAATACATTAGTGACCCAACTATTCTTAGAGACGATTATTATTCTAAGGCCGATAGAACAATTGCCCTCGGTTTGGCTGGAGATTGTGACGACTTTGCAGTATTAACAGCTTCTTGCGTTGAAGCGATTGGAGGGTTCGCTCGAATTATGGGAGGTTTTTGTGAAGGTGGAGGTCACGCTTGGTGCGAAGTTTTAGTTGGGACAGAAGAACATTTCAATACAGCAACAGAATCGATTAGAGACTTTTATCAAGATCCAAATAAAACAATTACACCAGCAATAGACACCAATGGTTTATATTGGCTATCTTTAGATTGGAGGCTAGGAGAATTTACCTGTAATGACAGGGATTTGATTCAGTTATATATTTCAGAATTGAAATAATTTATAGGGTTACTTAATTTTAAATAAAAAGATTCTTAACCTAAATTAAGAATCTTTTTACTTTAGCTTTTGTTATGCTTTTAATTTACTACCAGCTACCACATCAGGATAAAGCTCGCTATACATTTTTATTTCACTCATACTAACTCTTCGATTAAGATGTTTTCTAGATAAGTCTTTTGGATTAGAAACTCCTGCTGCTCCCATAAGTTCAATAAAACTCTTAACAGTCTCTTTATGAAAGTTATAAACTCGATCTGTTTTGTCAGCAACGTCTAATCCTTTTATTAATTTATGATCTTGTGTTGCAACTCCCACTGGACAAGTATTGGTATTACATTGTAACGCTTGAATGCAACCTACTGCCATCATCATTGCTCTTGCACTGTTTACCATATCGGCTCCCAATGCGATTACTCTAGCCATGTGGAATCCTGTCAGAACTTTTCCAGAGGCAATAACTTTAATATCTTTCTTTAAATCGTAACCGATCAATGTATCAATAGCAAATGACAATCCATCTCTCAAAGGCATTCCCATAGAATTAGAAAATTCGATTGGAGCTGCTCCTGTTCCACCTTCACCTCCATCAATTGTAATAAAATCAGGCTTTATCCCTAAAGAAATCATTGCTAAACAGATGTCTTCAAATTCTTTTTTCTTTCCGATACAAAGCTTGAAACCTACAGGTTTTCCTCCCGACAAATCTCTCAATTGTTTTACAAATTTTATTAATCCTTCTGGAGAATTAAAAGCAGAATGAGAAGGAGGAGAATTAACATCTGTATGCGCTTCTACTCCTCTAATAGCTGCAATTTCTTCTGTATTTTTACTTGCAGGTAAAATTCCTCCATGACCAGGCTTAGCTCCTTGAGAAATTTTTATTTCAATCATTTTTACATTGTCAAGGCTAGCATTTTTCTCAAAAGTATCAGGACAAAATTCTCCTTTTTTTGTTCGACAGCCAAAATAACCTGTTCCTACTTGCCAAATCAAGTCTCCTTGAGGTTGCTTATGATAAGAACTTATTCCTCCTTCTCCTGTATTGTGAGCAAAGCCTCCTTTTTTAGCTCCTCCATTAAGCGCTAAAACAGCTCTATTACTCAAAGCACCAAAACTCATAGCTGATATGTTTAAAATACTTGCAGAATAAGGCTTTTTACAATCTTTTCCGCCAACTAAAACTCTAGGGTTGTGATCTAATTCGTCGTGATTTTTTGCATAAATAGAATGATCCATCCATTCATAACCGTTTTTGTAAACATCCATTTGTGTTCCAAAAGGAGTTGTATCATTTACATTTTTTGCACGTTGATAAATTAAAGAACGAAATAATCGATTGATTGGACTTCCTTCCGTATCTGTTTCAACAAAATATTGCATTATTTCTGGACGAATAGATTCTAGTAAATACCTGAAACGACCAATTACAGGAAAATTTTTCTTTATTGTATGTTTGGTTTGAGTCATATCTAAAATTCCCATTATTATTAAAGGAATTACCAAAATCAAAACCCATAAGATTGGAGGCCAAGCAATTGACAATGCTCCTACTCCTCCTAAAATAACAATTGCTAAGGTTACAAATACTTTTCTTACATTCATATTTTATTATATTTAATTAATCTTTTTTCTAAGCTAAAAACTTTAAACACTATAGTTTATTATTAGCATAAAAAATGAAGTCTAAATGTCTAATTTAATTTCATTATAAATAACGTTCACCCCAATTTGCTATCATTTTACCAACATAAACAGAATCATCTTTACTGCTTAATAAATGATCTGCTCCATCTAATGAAATAAAACTTTTGGGATGCCAAGCTGCTTTATATATTGCTGCTGCATTTTCAATACCAACTGTATTGTCCTGCGGAGAATGCATTACCAAAAGTGCCTTATCTATATTCTTCAATGTATCTGACATATTTTTTTCATTAATATCATCTAAGAATTGTTTTTGAATTTTAAACTCTCTTCCTCCAATCATTAATGTAGCTTCTCCTTTTTCATTTATTTCTTCTAATCCCGATTTGAACAAGTGTGTTACATGTTTTGGATTGGAAGGTGCTCCAACCGTAGCTACAGCCTTAACACTCTCTATTTGATTTGCGGCAAAAACAACAGCAGCCCCACCCAATGAATGACCAATCAAAATGTCAGGAGCTTTATAATTATCTTCTAAGAATTTAGCAGCAGCGATTAAGTCATTTACATTGGATGAAAAATTTGTATGTTCAAAATCTCCTTCGCTTTCTCCAAGCCCTGTAAAATCGAATCTTAAAACGGCAATTCCATTATCTGTCAGTGCTTTTCCAATATTTCGTACAGCCGTTAGATTTTTATTACAAGTAAAACAATGCGCAAACAAAGCATACCCTCTTGGTTCTTCATCTGGAAATTCTATTTTAGCCGCCAATTCTAACCCTGATAAATTAGTGAATTTAATTTTCTTATTTCTCATAATTTAATTAATTTTTAAATGTTTCTGTCTTATTAATAATGATTTTATAGAATACCTGATTAGCAATATTATAGCAAAACTTAAGACAAGTATTCCTATAAGTAAAATTGATGTTGTAATAAATAAATTCCCATCTAATATCCCCGCCAATATTCCTGTCAAAACCATTAGAAATGTAGCGATATATAATGCAATCATGGAATAGCTTAAAACTTCTAATTGTTTTAGTTTTAATTCAATAATTTCAACGTATAATTTTCTTTCTTTATTCAATTGTTTCAATTCTTCGTTCAAACTAATAATCAAATTAACAGTAGATAAAATTAATAAACTAACTCCTGGTAATATTGTAATTGGTACATACCATTCCATATTTAATGTTCTATTATTATTCTCAAACACAATTAAGATTCCTGCATTATAATCTTGTCTTTGATATTATTATCTATTTGTATTTTAAATCTAGTATTCCTTACATTTAAGTGTAAATTTATTTTATAAAGTGACTAATTTTCTTAGTTCTCGCCATTACAACAATATTTTACATCTAAGCCTTGAAAAAATAAATTCTTAAAATATCCCCAAAAGCTATTTGCATTGAATTTAGTTTTAAGTATCTTCGTAAGATTAAGCTAATAACAAACTACAAATATGATGATACAAAACTACGTACAAGGAAAATGGATAAGTGGAGAAGGAACAGAATTAGAGGTTTTTAATTCTATAAATGGTGATTTTATCGGAGGTGTATCTAGTTTAGGTTTAGATTACGAAGCAATATTAGACTATGGGAGAAAAGTCGGAGGAAAAGCGTTAAGAAAAATGACTTTTCAAGAAAGAGGATTAATGTTGAAAGCTTTAGCCTTACATTTAAATAAAAACAAGAAAAAGTTCTATGGTTTGAGTGCTGCTACAGGTGCTACAAAAATAGATTCTTGGATTGATATTGAAGGAGGTATTGGTAATTTATTTACTAATGCATCTTTAAGAAAACAATTTCCTGACTTACCTTATTATGTAGATGGAGATGGAATTCCAATGTCTAAAGGAGGTAGTTTTATGGGGCATCATATAATGGTTCCCAAGCAAGGTATAGCGATTCATATCAATGCTTTTAACTTTCCAATTTGGGGAATGCTAGAAAAAATAGCCGTAAATTTAATGGCTGGAGTTCCTGCAGTGGTTAAACCTTCAGAATTTACAAGTTACCTAACTGAGTTTATGGTTAGAGAAATAATAGATTCCAAAATATTACCAGAAGGAGCTTTGCAACTTGTAGTAGGTAAAGGACACGGTATAATTGACCATGCAAATTACCAAGATGTTGTAACTTTTACTGGCTCTGCAGCTACAGGGAAAATGCTGAAAGGGCAAAAAAATATTATTCAAAATTCAGTTCCTTTTAACTTAGAAGCCGATTCACTAAATGCTTCTGTCTTGGGGAAAGATGCTGTTCCAGGAACACCTGAGTTTGATATTTTCATAAAAGAAGTTCAAAAAGAAATGACGGTTAAAGCAGGTCAAAAATGTACTGCAATTAGACGTATTTTAGTTCCTGAGAATTTAATTGACGATGTCGAAAAGGCTTTGAATAGCCGATTGGCTAAAAATACAATTGGAGATCCAGCTGTTGAAAGAGTTAGAATGGGAGCTTTAGCGTCAAAACTTCAAGTAGAAAGAGTAAGAGAAAATGTGGAACAATTAATGAAGTCTCAAGACATCGTTTTTGGTGATTTAGATAACTTTGATATTATAGGCGGAAATAAAGAAAAAGGAGCTTTCTTCTCTCCTATTCTTTTTAGAAATAATAAACCTTTGGAAAACACAGATGTCCATAATATTGAAGCTTTTGGTCCTGTTTCGACTTTACTTCCTTACAAAGATCTTGATGAAGCTGTAGAAATTGTAAAAATGGGAAAAGGATCATTGGTAACTTCCATAATCACAGCTGACGATAACTTAGCTACTGAATTTGTTGTAGAAGCTGCACATACAAACGGTCGAATTCTAGTATTGAATGACTCTTGTGCTAAAGAAAGTACAGGTCACGGATCTCCAATGCCATTACTAACGCACGGAGGACCAGGAAGAGCTGGAGGCGGAGAAGAAATGGGAGGAAAAAGAGGCGTTTTACATTATTTACAAAGAACAGCAATACAAGGTAATCCTCAAACAATAACTGCGATTACAAAACAATTTCAAGTTGGTGCAAAACAACCAGAAGCAAATCCCCACGTTTTTAGACAGCACTTTGAAGAGTTAACGATTGGAGATACTGTTTTTACACATAAACACACCGTTTTAGAATCTGACATTAATAACTTTGCTCAAGTGAGTGGCGATAATTTTTATGCTCACGTAGATGCAACGTCTTTGGAAGGAACTATTTTTGAAGGAAA
>WFNC01000291.1 GCA_015488785.1 Flavobacteriales bacterium
CTTTAGGCAAAATAGTAGATCTAAAAATATGATTTGGCTCTATTAATTTTGTGATTTTAATTTCACCTCTTGCTTCAATTTTTTCACCATTTAAGTTGTGTGAATTTATCGTAATTTCAGGTTTAGTTTGAATATCTATTTCACTCTTAACGTTAAGAGAAAGTTCCATTGCGTTATATCCTACACTTACGTAAGTTGTATTACTTTGCGATTCTCCATTCAAATCAGTAACATCAACTTCTATTTCATAAGTAAATGTAGGACTATATTTAGCATCAACACTTTCGTCGGCTATGGCTTTAAATTCTAAAGAAAACACTCCATTTTCATCTGTTGTAATTGTTCCTTGCTCTAATTCGATTGCAGGACTTGTAGGCATGTATCCCCAACGATACCAACACCAATACGGAAAACGAGCGGTTCTAGAAATTCTATAATTGACCGTTGCTCCATCTAAAAAATAACCTGCAAAAGCTTTGGCATTTCCATTTACGGAAACAGTTTCATTTAATTTATAACTACCATTAATAGGATTAAAATTAACTTCAAATTTAGGTCGCTTATATTCTTCAACCTTTATGTATTTTCTATTTCTATTTTCATCCGAAATATGAAAAGAGCCATTCATTGTTCCAGTCGGTAACGTAAATGAACCCGAGAATGTTCCAAATTCATTCGTTACAACTTTAACTTCACTCAGTTTTTGATAATTGACATCGTAAAGTGTTATCGTTCTTTTTACATTTGGTTCAATGTTGTGCTTGTTTCCTAAATTACTTAAAATAATTCCTTTAAAATAAACAGTTTGTCCTGGTCTATAAATAGCTCTATCTGTAAAGAAAGTTGTTTTAGTTCTCTTCACTGGTTTACTTTTATGTCGATTATAAAAATAGATTGAGTTAGCTGTAAAGTAAACATCATCTCCTTTTGTAAATTTAAAGAAATAATTATTCGAATAGCGAGAAGTATTGTGAGGTGAAATAACTGACACTCCGTTTTTATCGGAGGTATATTTCGTCCTTTTTTTGTAAATATGTTTTCTTTGAGCATACTCGGAAGTATATTGTTGAATTGTTACCCCTTCAATTCCTTTACCTGACTCAGAATCAACAACCAGCATTTGAGTTCCCATGTTATCTCTGTTCTCATAAGAATAACTCATATTAGTAACCCAAAAACTAGCGTAAGCATTTGCATTATTATTCACCTTAAAATCAGAACTTGTACCAGCGATAACAAAATAATGTCCAAAGGGCAAAGCATCAATTTTTAAATTACTCCGATGAGTTTGATAATCCTTTTTGTCTTCTAATTTAACATTCCAAGATTTGATTGGATCCAAGTTGTCTAAATCATCAATCAGGTTATAACTATGGTGTGTAAAATCCCAATCAACTTTAACAATTTTAAAATGGATGTCAGAAACATTTTTATGTTCAAAAACCATTCTTATTGGTTTATTAGGTCGCTGTATATTTTCTAAATCAAAGCGCATCTGTTTTTGAAGAATTGAAACTTTTAAAGCTTTACATTTGTCAGCTCCAAAACTATTCGGAAAAGCTATCATCGTTTTATTACAAATATCTAGTGCTTTTTTCTTTTCCCATTGAAAATCTCTAGTTGCAGAACTAAATTCATTCCCTTTTTCGCTATGCCATTCAGCAATTTTATACCAAGCTAATGCAGATTCATCTTGTTTAGAATAGTTATTAACCAACTCATTTAAACCTTTTAAATACAATTCGTTTTTCAGAGGATTTGATGAATTGTTTTTCACAAAATCTAATCTTTTAATAGCATAGTGAACAGCATTATTATAATTTTTATTCTTGATATGAAATCGCTCTAATTCTTGATAGACAAGTATAGCTTGATAAAGACTAGATATAGAATCTGTAGTCCTAACATTTAATTTAGTAAACGTTTTTATATCACTAAAATAACCTTCATCTTTTATTTGAAAATAGTCAGCTGGTTTGGTCAGATTAAATTGAGTATTATTAAAAAAAGAAATGGCTCTTCCTCCAAGAAAATCGAATAATGTTGGTTCTAACTTTACCGAAGCTTCAGAATAGTTTATTATCGTTTTAAAATCAGTAATATTAGTACGCTGTAAACTATCTCGACTAGATAAAGAAAGTAAATATTCTTTAGTTGTTTTTTGAGCGATGGTTTTAAGATCCCAAGTTCTTATGTCATCATTCTTAAAATCCGAAGAATGACTTCGTTGATTAATCTTCCATTGATTTTGCTGATAATAATTCCAATAAGATTCAGCTGTAAGAGAATGTAAAATTTGTTTTAAAGGAAAGCTGGCGTTTTCTGCCGTTTCTTGAAGTTCATTTAGCGCCAAAACATAATTATTTTCTTTTAAATAAGCGTTATATTTCATTTTATAAACAAGACACTTAACAATTTGGGAAGAATTCTCATCGTTTTTTGCGTTAACTAAAATAGAATCAACAGTTCTAATTGCTGATTTATAAAGCCCTTTGTTTATTTCTTCCCCTGCCTTATTCCATAAAGCTTCATAATCTTCACCGTAGTTAAAACGATAAGATGATTCAGTTTTACTTTCTACAATTTTTGCAGTTTTCTTCTTATTTCCACAAGAAAAAAGAAAAACAATTATTGTGAAAATTATTAAAACTATTTTTAAACTAGTCTTTTTCATAAGTTTTATAATTAATTATATTGAATAATAGGTATAATACCAATAGAATTATGAAATGCGCCAAATAAATAATTTTATTATCACATATACTTCTTCAAATAAAACTACCATATCTGAGGCTATGATAATTTTATTTTCATTGTATAAATAAAATTAAATTTTATTTCTTAAGGCGCATTTCAAAATCTAATCGGTATAAAACATTTTATAAATATAATAGCTAATACACACAAATATACAATAAGTTCAAAAACAAAAAGTAGAAAGCAAAAAAAAAGGGATAACTTCTGTTATCCCTTTTTTAAATAGTGTAAAGTAAAAGTGATTTACTCTTCTTCTTTCGAATCTTTAACTTCAGCAGTTGCTTCAGTTGCAGTCGTTTTCTTTTTACTTCTTCTTCTTGTTTTCTTAGCAGGAGCACTATCAGCCAATAATAATTCGTTGAAATCAACTAATTCTATCATTGCCATTTCAGCATTATCTCCTTGTCTATTAGGTAACTTAATAATTCTAGTGTACCCACCTTGTCTTGCTTGCACTTTAGGGGCAACTGTTTTAAACAATTCAATTGCAGCTTCTTTGCTCTTTAAGTAACTAAAAACTGTTCTTCTAGAATGTGTCGTATCAGTCTTTGATTTTGTTACCAAAGGTTCAACATACATTCTCAAAGCTTTAGCTTTAGCTAAAGTTGTAACAATTCTTTTATGTTCGATCAAAGAACAAGCCATATTAGAAAGCATTGCTTTTCTATGTGCTGTTTTACGTCCTAAGTGGTTAAATTTCTTTCCGTGTCTCATTTTAAATCTTTTATTTCTGGATTATAAATAATAAAAATTATTACTCTTTATCCAATTTATATTTTGAGATATCCATTCCAAATGAAAGTCCTTTTGATTCGATTAAATCTTCTAGTTCTGTTAAAGATTTTTTACCAAAGTTTCTAAACTTCAATAAATCATTCTTTTTAAAAGAAACTAACTCTCCAAGTGTTTCAACATCTGCAGCTTTAAGACAGTTTAGAGCTCTCACAGAAAGATCCATATCAACTAGTCTTGTTTTAAGCAATTGACGCATATGTAAAGAAGTTTCATCAAATTCTTCAGAATTTGATCTATCTGTATCATCTAATGTTATTCTCTCATCTGAGAACAACAAGAAGTGATGAATTAAGATTTTTGCAGCTTCTTTAATCGAATCTTTAGGAGTAATAGATCCATCAGTTGTAATCTCCATTTCTAATTTTTCGTAATCTGTTTTTTGTTCAACACGAAAGTTAGAAATAGAATACTTAACATTCTTAATTGGAGTAAAAATCGAATCTATAAATATTGTTCCAATAGGAGCATTAGACGTTTTATTCTCTTCAGAAGGAACATACCCTCTTCCAGAAGAAATTGTCATTTCAATATTTAATTTAACCGATGATTCCATAGAGCAAATAACTTGCTCAGGGTTAAGAATTTGAAAAGCAGAAGTAAAATTACCGATATCACCAGCTGTAAATTTATCTTGTCCAGATATATTTATAACTAACTTTTCAGAATCTGTATCTTCAATTTGCTTTTTGAAACGAACCTGTTTCAAATTAAGGATTATTTCAGTTACATCTTCTACAACCCCTTTGATTGTATCAAACTCATGATCTACTCCTTCAATTTTAACCGAAGATATTGCATGCCCTTCAAGAGAATTAAGTAAAATTCTTCTTAAAGCATTACCGATAGTTATACCATATCCTGGTTCTAAAGGTCTGAATTCAAACTGACCAAAAGTGTCAGTTGAATCAAGCATAATAACTTTATCTGGTTTTTGGAAATCTAAAATTGCCATTATAATTTTTTATTAATCGTTCAACTATTATTTAGAATACAATTCAACTATAAGTTGTTCTTTGATATTCTCTGGAATTTGATCTCTAGTAGGAGCAGTATTAATTTGCCCAGTCATACTTTGTCCATTCCACTCTAACCATTCATGTTTAGTTGTAGATGCTGCTAATGAATTTGAGATAACCTCCATTGATTTAGATTTTTCTCTTACACCAACAACGTCACCAACTTTAACTTGGTAAGAAGGTATGTTTAAAACCTTTCCGTTAATTGTTATATGTCTGTGAGATACTAATTGACGTGCACCACTTCTAGTAGGAGAAATTCCTAATCTAAAAATAACGTTATCTAATCTAGTTTCACACATTTGAAGTAAAATTTCACCTGTAATTCCAGACTTAGAATTCGCTTTCTTAAATAAATTAGAAAACTGACGTTCTAAAATTCCGTAAGTATACTTTGCTTTTTGCTTCTCAGCTAATTGCATTGCATATTCAGATTGTTTTTTTCTTCTTCTGTTATTCCCGTGCATTCCGGGAGGGTAATTCTTTTTTTCAAGAACTTTATCTGCTCCAAAAATTGGCTCATTAAATTTACGAGCAATTTTTGATTTTGGACCTATATATCTAGCCATTGTAAATAGTAATTTCTATTATATTAATTAAACTCTACGTCTTTTTGGAGGACGACATCCATTGTGAGGCATAGGTGTTACATCAATAATTTCTGTAACTTCAATACCACTGTTATGAATACTTCTAATAGCAGACTCACGTCCAGAACCAGGTCCTTTAACGTAAACTTTTACTTTTCTTAATCCAAATCCGTGAGCTTCTTTAGCGCATTCTTCTGCTGCTACTTGTGCTGCGTAAGGTGTATTTTTCTTAGAACCTCTAAACCCCATTTTCCCTGCAGAAGACCAAGAAATAACTTGACCAGATGCATTTGTTAATGAAATTATAATGTTATTAAAACTAGCTTTTATGTGAGCTTGTCCTACAGGTTCTACTACAA
Organism: Flavobacteriales bacterium; assembly: GCA_015488785.1. Lineage (GTDB taxonomy): Bacteria > Bacteroidota > Bacteroidia > Flavobacteriales_D > Parvicellaceae > S010-51. The sequence continues at coordinate 5,518 of WFNC01000291.1, forward strand.
CCTTTTTTTTCTTTTTTTGTGACTTCGCCATAATTAAAAAAGATTATCTTTTATTTAGTTGCTTTTTTCTTATTGGTAACAGTTTTCCTCTTACCTTTTCTTGTTCTTGCGTTATTTTTGGTTCTTTGACCTCTTAAAGGTAATCCCGCACGATGACGAATTCCTCTTTGACATCCAATATCCATTAAACGTTTGATGTTCAATTGAATTTCCGAACGTAATGTACCTTCAACAGTGATTTCTTCACTAATGATATTACGAATGGTTCCTATTTGCTCATCATTCCAATCTTGAACTTTAATGTTCTCATCTACACCAGCTTTAGATAATATCTTTGTAGCGGTGCTTCTTCCAATTCCAAAAACATAAGTTAAAGCGATTACGCCTCTCTTATTTTTTGGAATATCAATACCTGCAATCCTTGCCATATTCTAGTTTAATTTTTTTACCCTTGACGTTGTTTAAACTTTGGGTTCTTTTTGTTGATTACATACAATCTTCCTTTCCTTCTAACGATTTTACAATCGACAGAACGTTTCTTTACTGAAGCTCTTGTTTTCATTATTCTTTATTTATATCTAAATGTAATTCTCCCTTTAGTTAAATCGTAAGGAGACATTTCTACTTTAACTCTATCACCTGGTAAAATTCGAATATAAAACTTTCTCATTTTTCCAGATATATGACCAATTATTACATGACCATTTTCTAACTCTACGCGAAATATAGCATTTGGTAATGCTTCTAAAATTGTCCCGTCTTGTTCTATAGCAGCTTGTTTAGCCATAATTTATTTATTCTTTAATACTTCTTCAATATATTTGAATGTAGATAAAACATCAGCTTTACCTTTCATAACAACTATATCGTGCTCAAAATGAGCCGAAGGCAAACCATCTTTAGTGTTTATAGTCCAACCATCATTTGACTGAACAACATCTTTTGTTCCCATGTTAATCATAGGTTCAATAGCTAATACTAACCCTTCTTTCAACATCAATCCTTTCCCTCTCCTTCCATAATTAGGAACTTCGGGGCTTTCGTGTAATGATCGTCCAAGTCCATGACCAACTAATTCACGAACAACACCATAGCCATTTTTCTCTGCGTGATGTTGAACAGCGTAACCAATATCGCCAATTCTCTTTCCGACAATTGCATTTTCGATTCCAAAGGTAAGACTTTCTTTCGTAATATCAAGAAGTTTTTTAATTTCTTCTGAAACTTCTCCAATTTCAAACGTATA
>WFNC01000292.1 GCA_015488785.1 Flavobacteriales bacterium
CGCATCCATTATCTCCCGATTATGATTTCTTAATGCACGGAAATGAAGCTGAATTTCAAGCAGGGATATCTATTCTAGGAAAGTTAACGGCAGGTAAAGTTAATTTGCAGTTAAGAAGTAATGTCATTGCAGATAAAGCTTTTTCAGCTGTAAAAGGAGCAGAGATAACGAAAGTTTCGGGTGTTCATCCAGCAGGAAACGTAGGACCTCAAATTCATGCAATTAATCCAATAAACAAAGGAGAAACAATTTGGGTTGTAAATGCTCAAGATGTAGCTATTATTGGGAAGTTTGCTTTAACAGGTAAATATGACGCTACAAAATGTATCGCACTTACAGGTTCCAAAGCGATTAATCGTAAATATTATAAAACGATAATTGGAGCAGATCTTTCTACTATTTTTAATGGAAATGTAGAAACAGAAGATACACGATTGATTTCTGGAAATCCTTTAACAGGTTTAAAAGTTGAGGGAAAAGATAGTTATTTAGGTTTTTATGACTATCAACTAACAGTTTTGCCAGAGGGAGATCATTATAAGTTTTTCTTAACAGAAGGGTGGTTAAGTTTAGGCTTTAGTAAATTCTCAGCTTCGAGAGCTTATCCAACTTGGATGATGCCAAAATCTAAGCGTTACGATTTAGATACTAATCTAAATGGAGAAGAAAGAGCTTTTGTTGTTTCTGAACAATATGAGAAAGTATTCCCATTCGATATTTACCCAGTTCATTTATTAAAGTCAATCGTTATTAATGATATCGATGCAATGGAAAACTTAGGTATTTATGAAGTTGCACCAGAAGATTTTGCACTATGTGAATTTGTATGTACATCAAAAATCGAATCTCAATCAATCGTGAGACAAGGTTTAGATGTGATATTAAACGAATGCTTTTAATTAGATAGTTAATAATTAAGCCGTTAAGCTTTCAAGTCTTTTATCTTGAATCTTAATGTCTTGAATCTAAAAAAACAATGAAATTTTTAAGAAATATATTTGATAATGCACATGCGGCACTTAACAAATCGGAAAAGACCAAAAAGTATTTTCCATTAGTTGATTCGCTTGATACATTAATGTTTACCCCTAACCACGTTACCCAAAGTGGTTCGCACGTTAGGGATGCAATTGATTTAAAAAGAACAATGATGTTCGTAATACTAGCATTAATTCCAGCTTTATTGTTTGGAATGTACAATGTTGGAGTTCAACACTTTTTGGCGCTTGGAGAATCTTACGAGTTTTTCGATGCTTTCTTACACGGAGCAATTAGAGTTTTACCTTTAATAGTTGTTTCTTATGGGGTTGGTCTTGGAATTGAGTTTATTTTTGCAATAAAAAATGGACATGCAGTACAAGAAGGATTCTTAGTTTCAGGAATGTTAATTCCTTTAATTATGCCGGTTGATACTCCGCTTTGGATGGTAGCTGTAGGAACTGCTTTTGCCGTTGTAATCGGTAAAGAGGTTTTTGGAGGAACAGGAATGAATGTGATGAACGTAGCCTTAACAGCTAGAGCATTTTTATTCTTTTCTTATCCAACTAAAATGTCAGGGAATGATGTTTGGATTTCTGGTTTTTCAGAAATGAAACAAGACGGGACTTTGGTCGATGGAATTACAGGAGCTACTCCACTTGGAGATTTAGCCGCAATAGGAAGAGAAGGAGCAAGCTTTACTAGTCTCGATGGTTTTACCAATGCAGGACATAGTTTAATGGAATTGATTTATGGGTTATATCCTGGTTCTATTGGAGAAACATCTGTAATCGCTATATTAATAGGAGCAATCTTTTTATTGAAAACAGGAATAGCAAGTTGGAAAGTAATGGGGTCTTTTTTCTTAGGAGGATATTTAATGGCTTTATTATTCAATGGAATAGGAGGAAGCGAATATTTTACTTTACCAGCAATCAATCAAATGATGTTGGGTGGTTTTATGTTCGGTATGGTCTTTATGATTACCGATCCTGTTACAGCAGCTCAAACAAGTACAGGTAAATACATTTATGGATTTTTAGGAGGTTCGTTAGCAATTTTGATTAGAGTTGTAAATCCTGCTTACCCAGAAGGTGTCATGTTAGCAATATTAATTGCCAACGTATTCGCGCCACTTATCGATCACATGGTTGTAAGTGCTAATATTAAACGAAGATTAAAAAGAGTTAAAACAGTATAAAGATGGCAGTTAATAGAGATAGTAACGGATATACGATATTGTTTGCTACCATTATGGTAGTTCTTGTTGGAGGAGTTTTAGCATATTTAGCTACAGCTTTAAAACCAGCACAAGAAGCAAACGTAAAAAATGAGAAAATGCAAAATATACTTCAAGCCATTGGTGTTGAAAGTACAGACGGTATTTCGAGAGAAGAAGCAGGTGCAAAATTCAACGATTATGTTGTTGAAAGAGTAACACTAAATTATAATGGAGAAGTTTTAGAAACTAAATCAAATAAAGATGAAATTTCTGGAGATTTAGATGCTTTTAATATTGATTTATTAAAAGAGTATAAAACAGTTAAGGCGAAAGAAGATCGACATTATCCTTTGTTTGTTTGTGAAGCAGATGGACAAAAGTTTTATGTAGTACCTGTTTTAGGTAAAGGTCTTTGGGCAGCAGTTTGGGGATACATTGGCTTAAAAGAAGATGGTTCTACTATCAGTGGAGCGGTATTCGATCATAAATCAGAAACTCCAGGACTAGGAGCAGAAATTACAAAAGACTTTTTCGAAAAACAATTTGTAGGGAAAACAATTGATGAAGCTGGAGTTTACTCTCCAATTAAGGTTAAAAAACCCGGTTTTGAGTTAGGAATTCACGAAGTTGATGGTATTAGTGGAGGAACGTTTACAAGTGTAGGTGTTAAGGAAATGATGGAAAGAACTTTGGAAGTTTACTACACTTATTTAAAAAAATAAAATTTTAGAAAATTTAAAGATATGAGCGAACAAGCAACAAGAGAACCGTTATTTTCTAAGCAAAATAAAAAGTTAATAACCGATCCGTTAAACGATAACAATCCTGTTACAATACAAGTCTTAGGTATTTGTTCAGCGTTGGCAGTAACGGTACAAATGAGCAATGCAGTTGTAATGTCATTGTCGGTAATGGGAGTTTTAATTGTAGGAAATGTTATTATTTCTGCATTAAGAAATCTTATTCCTAATAAAATAAGAATTATAGTTCAATTAGTTATCGTAGCTGCATTAGTAATTATAGTCGATCAAGTATTAAAGGCCTATGTATATGATGTATCTAAACAATTGTCTGTATTTGTGGGGTTAATTATTACCAACTGTATTATAATGGGGCGTTTAGAAGCATTTGCATTAGGAAACAAACCTTGGGCATCAGCGTTAGATGGATTAGGAAATGGATTAGGATATGGATTGGTATTAGTAATTGTAGCATTTTTTAAAGAGCTATTAGGTTCTGGAAAATTATTCGGAATAGAAATTTTACCAGAGTCTATTTATGATTTTGGATATATGAATAATGGATTAATGTTATTGCCTCCATCATCGTTGGTAATTGTAGCAATCTATATTTGGGTTCAAAAAAGTAGAAACCCTAACTTAATCGAACACTAAAAACAAGAAGTAAAAATTTAAAAGTAGAAAAATGGAATTATTAAGTTTATTTATCAGAAGTGCTTTTGTCGATAATATGATTTTCGCTTTCTTTTTTGGAATGTGTTCATATTTGGCAGTTTCTAAAACTGTAAAAACAGCGGTAGGACTAGGAGCAGCAGTAATATTTGTATTGACGGTTACAATACCTGTCAATTATTTATTAGAAAATTATGTGCTAAAGCAAGGAGCTTTAGTATGGATGGGAGATGAATTTGCAGACATGGATTTGAGCTTTTTGAGCTTTATTATGTTTATTGCAGTTATTGCATCTATTGTTCAGTTAGTAGAAATAATTGTAGAAAAATTCTCGCCAGCACTATACGGAGCTTTAGGGATTTTCTTACCGCTTATTGCCGTGAATTGCGCAATAATGGGGGGAGCATTATTTATGCAAGAAAAACAATTTCCTACAATTGGTCATGCAACTATTTACGGTTTAGGATCAGGAGTTGGATGGTTTATAGCTGTCGTATTAATAGCGGCTATTCGAGAGAAAATTAGATATTCACATGTTCCAGCTCCACTTAGAGGAGTAGGTATGGCTTTTATCCTTACAGGGTTAATGGGGCTAGCTTTCCTTGGATTTATGGGATTTGAACTTTAATATTTAAGACAGAAAAAAGAAAGATATGTTACAACAAATTATTATAGCAATAGTCGTTTTTTTAATCGTAGTATTAGTGCTTACAGCCTTACTATTATTTGTAAAAGCAAAATTATCTCCATCAGGGAAAATTAAAATTACCATCAATGGAGATAAAGTAATCGAAGTTAATGGAGGGGGGACTTTACTTTCAACTTTGGGAGCAGAAGGAATTTATTTACCATCAGCTTGTGGTGGTGGTGGTACTTGTATTCAATGTACGTGTCACGTATTATCTGGAGGTGGAAGTATTTTACCAACAGAAGCTCCTCACTTTTCTCGTAAAGAAATCGCTAATCACATGCGTCTTGGTTGCCAAGTAAAGGTAAAAGAGGACATGGAGATTGAAATCGAAGACGAAATTTTAGGGATAAAAGAATGGGAAGCAACAGTAGTTTCTAACTACAATGTAGCGACTTATATCAAAGAGTTTATTGTTGAAATTCCAGAAGATATGGACTACAAAGCAGGAGGGTATATACAAATTAAAATACCTAAATGTGAAGTTAAATTCTCGGAAATGGACGTTACAGCTCATCCATTAGATCATCCAGGAGAACCTAAAAAATTCGAAAAAGAATGGGCTGAAGGACCTTTTGCTTTGCGTAATTTAGTAATGAAAAATCCTGAAGAAGTTGTAAGAGCTTATTCAATGGCTTCTTACCCAGCAGAGGGACGAAAAATTATGCTTAACGTAAGGGTTGCAGCTCCACCTTTTGATCCAACAGCAGGAGAATTAAGAAAAGACAAAGACGGTAAACAAGTAATGGGAAGAGATGGTAAACCCGCACACGTAGGTGGATGGATGAACATTAACCCAGGTATTGCTTCTTCTTATATTTTTAACTTAAAAGTAGGAGACAAAGCGGTTATTTCAGGTCCTTACGGAGAGTTCTTTATTAACGATTCTGATTCGGAAATGTTATACGTAGGAGGGGGAGCAGGAATGGCTCCAATGCGTTCTCACTTATATGAATTATTCCATACTTTAAAAACAGATCGTAAGGTAACTTACTGGTATGGAGGTAGAAGTAGAGCTGAATTGTTTTACATTCACTATTTTAGAGCATTAGAAAAAGAATTTCCAAACTTTAAGTTTTATTTAGTCCTTTCAAACGCTTTACCAGAAGATAATTGGAAAGTAAAGAAAGATATTTATGACGAAGAAGGAGACGGTTTTGTTGGTTTTGTACACAATGCTGTAATTAAAGAGTATTTAGAAAAACATGAAGCACCAGAAGATATAGAATTCTACTTCTGTGGTCCTCCAATGATGAATAATGCCGTAGTTCAAATGTGCGACGATTGGGGAGTTCCTCCAGAAAATGTAAGATTCGATGATTTCGGATAAATAACACTTATAAATCACAATGATATAAAATCCTCAAAGTTTTCTTTGGGGATTTTTTTTGTATATTTGAGTTGTGAATTATTATGTTTCAAATATTGTAAGCTGCTTTGATTATTACCCTTTTGGGATGGTGATGCCTGGGAG
>WFNC01000293.1 GCA_015488785.1 Flavobacteriales bacterium
AAGGCATATATAGAATGATTATGCAAAGAGTCTTCTGTATATATTGGATGAAATAATCCATCTTTTTGATAAAAAACACCTTTACTATTTCCTACCCACAAATTTCCTGCTAAATCTAAGATTAAACTCCTCGTTTTACTCGGTACTAAACCTTCTTTTTCATTGACGATCGAAAGTTGTTTTCCATCATGCCGGTACAATCCTTTTTCTGTTGCATACCACCATTGATTGTCGGAGGTTTTATTAATTGCATAAATTCCTATTCTATCTTCAAAACCTAAAGAATCATTTACATAGGTAATTTTACCATTTTTAAATTCAGCGACCCCCGAAACAGAACTTCCGAAATAGATTCTATTATCACTTTCAAAAATACAGGTTCCATCAAATCGACTGTCTCCTTCTACTCTTATATTTAGGTACGCTTTATTTTTAATTAAATTAACCCCAGATGCGCTTAGGAACAGTAGTCCTTGCCTCGTTTTTTTTATTGCTTTGATTTCATCTACTTTATCTTTTCCATGTTTTAAATAAACAATAGAATCCTTTTCTATCTTAACAACTCCATCTTTGGTTCCTAGCCATCTATTCTCTTCTTCATCAATAAAAATAGTTTTTACATCTTCATTTAGAATTCCATCTTCCTTATTATAGATATAAAATGCCTCTGTCGTTAGTTTAGATACACCCGCAGATTTAAAAACAATCCAAATATTATTTTCTCGGTCTTCAAATATTTTCCAAGCATCATTCCCTGCTAATCCATTCTTCATTGTCAATAAAATCTCATTACCATTCGAATCTATTTTTATCACTCCATTCGAAGTTGCTATCCATAAATTGTTTTTACTATCTCTTATACAATAGTTATAATAGGTATCTATTTTCAACTTACTTTCACTATTAAGAGTTACTCTTGATACGATACCATTATTCAATTGATAAACACCATAATATGTTAAAAACCAAACTGTACTATCGTTCAGTTGAAAGGTTTGAAATGTATAATCTAATTCATACCCTAAATTATATTTTATGACTTTTTTATCTTTCTGTATTTCAAAAACACTATTACCTACTGTAGCACACCATAAACTTCCATTATCGTCTTTTCTTATGTGTATTACAGCTGATGAGTCCAACTCTTTATTTTCTGTTTTAAATGCGAAAATGGTATCATTTATTATACGTGCTAATCCTGAACCTGTAGCTAAATAGATAAAATCATCTTCAACTAATGCTGTAAAAGTTCTCTTCATAGCTAACGAATCTTTATAGATACAGTTAACTATTTTATTATTTCTAATAATATTTACACCATTATTGGTTGTAATGATCTGATTATTGGTTTTAAGATTTATAATGTCATAAACCACATTATCTATAAACCCATCATTTTCGTTAAAAATCCTAATTTCTTGACCATTAAGAATGTTTAAGCCTCCATCATTAGTTCCTAAATAAATTTCACTATTTGAAACTTGATTAATTCCTAAAACAGAATTCTTCGACAATCCTGATTGTTCATTAAATGTATAAAAGCCATACTGTTGTGCAGTATGGCTTTTATGCATTAATAATACAATATAGAGTAGAATAAAAGGTATTCTTACATATCTATTTGTCATCATAATACGCTGTTAAGCTTACAATTTAATTAACCTAGTTGTTTTTTCTTGATCATCTATACTGTATTTAACAAGATAAATCCCTGCCTTTTCGATTGCATTAACTTCGATTTTTTTTACTCCGCTAACCATTTGATTCTCTAAAAGCTTCACAACTAACTTCCCTGTAATATCAAAAATACGAACACTAACTTTTGCTTCTTTGTCTAATTTTAAGCGAACAACTGTCGATTCAGAAAAAGGATTAGGATAAACTGATAACTGATTCACGTTTATTTGATTTGAAAAATCGGATATTCCTGTGTAACAATCGTTATTAGCAGTCGTATTATAATCTTCTCTAAAGATATCATCTTTCCCTAAATCAAAATCAAATTCGCATCGATTAAAAACTCCATTAACAACATCAAAAGTATAGCTACTCTGCATCCCCAGTCCAGGTACATCAACCCATAATTCATACGCTCCATCAGGGACATTAGAAAAACTATACTCTCCATTCCCATCAGTTGTAGTGGACATAATAGGCTTAGATACTGGTCTTCTTTTTATAATTACATCAATTCCAGGTATTGGATCATCCCCTCCTTGTTTTAAACCTTCGTACTTAAATATATCTCCTCTAAATTCATTCGGAGTAGCAATTCCAACACTATCGTGTCGCATATAAATATCCTTTCCTACTGTAGAAGCACTCGTTGTATTTACTAAGTCACAAAACCTCCAATCTACAGCTATTGAGGCGTTGCTTGAAGTCGTATCTTCAAAATAAGTTAGGAACATTTTATCTGGATCATAATTACTACTGCTATTAACAGTGGTTGCTCTTGCTGCTAAACGATAATATCCGTAAGGTATTTTTTCAAATTTGTATGATCCATCAGTGTCAATATCTGCTCTTGCTAAAACATCATTTCTTGTAAAATTACTATGCTCTCTGAACAATAAAACCTCTCCATCTTCTACAGGTGTTGTACCATTTACTGTGTCATAAACAATTCCCTCTATAGAACCAACGCTAGATGGTAACGTGTACCATGCGTATTGTGCCGTTGGAGTAGCTAAAGTATCTGTATTAAATTGCATTAATAGAGATGTAGCAAAAGTATTATTTCTTAAAAAGTAGTAACTAAACTTAGCTGAAGTTATTGTATTTAAAAGCGTGTCATTAACGGCTCCAGAAGGGTTGTCGTAATACTTTGTTTCAATATTTAGTCTTTCTCTTCCTAACAAAACTCCTCCTATTGAATCAATAGGCGTTTTCATAGATCCCCAACCAATTACCTCTAATTCCCTAAATTCCTTTCGTTTAACCGTAATCGGATTACCTGTTGGATATGAAGGATGAAAAGGCAACTCAGTAACAAGTACAGCTGTATCAAACTTATGCGTATTGATGTCAATATAGCTAGACAACCTTAATTGCTTAGAGTCCGAACCGTTTAGATCATGAATTTCAATATCTAATAAAAAAGGTGCGTTAGAAGCATTGACGTGTCCAGTTGTGTACATTCCGCTATCATTAACTAAAGAAACAGTCCATACATCTTCAAAACCTTGAATTGGAGATTTCCAATTAGAAACTTGAGGAGCCTCATCTTGACCTGGAGCCAAAAAATTAGGCAAATGCCCTCCAATCTCCATCTGCACCATATTTGAATCAGGGTGATAAGTCTTTAATGAAAAGGTGTTTTTATTAGCTTGTGGAACTCCTACAGTATCATTAGACAACGGCATACTGCTGTAATCCCAAAAATATTCATTTCCTTGTATTAAACCATCTGTAGGCAATGGAAAAGAACTAATAGAGGGACCTCCTTGAACATTTTGATGAATCCAAACT
>WFNC01000294.1 GCA_015488785.1 Flavobacteriales bacterium
ATTTAATATCTACTTTAATTGTAATTATTGCATTATTTAATGTTATTGGTGCCATAATTATGATGATACTTGATAAAAGAGAAAATTTAAAAACCTTAGGCAATTTAGGACTTCCGATTTCTAAAATACGAAAAATATTTACTTTACAAGGCTTCTTATTAACTTTGTTTGGTTTGGTTGTTGGCTTAATTCTTTCTAGTATTATTATTTTTATTCAACTTAAATTTAAACCTATAAAAATAAGACCAAATTTAGCATATCCTGTAGAATTTCATTTTATAAATATAGCAATTGTATCGGCAACTATATTAATACTTGGTTTTTTGGCTGCAATAATTGCTAGTAGTAGAATTAATAAAAAATTAGTTACTTAGCACGTTCTTCAATAATTTTAACAATATCCATATTTTTATACTTGCTACTCAATGCAAAATAGTCAAAATTTAATTTGCTTTTGGTTTTTTGTAAGGTACTATTTAGAAAGGCACGTTGCAAAATATCTTCTACCAAAAAGTCTAATTCTTTACTTTCTGGATGGTATTCTGTTTTTAAAGATAGTCTAAATACATGTGCAGTTGTGTTATACCAAAAAGCTTTCCAGCCACTGCGGTATTTTCGTATTAATTTATAGGTCGTTTGTCCAGTCTGTCTATGTATAAGTCGAATTAGTAATCTTCCTTCGGTACGTGTTAGTTTTTTAAGTTGATCTTTAAATTCTTCATTTAAAAGTTTCTGTGCTTTTTTTATGTATTTTTTACGTTTTCTTTTGGATTTTATTTTTGCCAATTGCTTGTCAACTTCTGCCAAAGTAGAGGCTGTTAAAACTGCATAAGGATATGCTTTATGGATTTTTTTCCAATACCAATAATAATATCTTCGTTCTTTTTTACTATCGAATTTTAATTTTTTGAGTAAGGTAATTTCATCTAAAGAAAACTCGATAGAATCGCCTTCAATTAAAATCATATCTTTGGTTTCTTTTTCTTTTTTTTGACTGTAAGAAAAAAGAGTGATTGATAAAAATAAGTATATAAATATTTTGTTCATTAGTATAGTTTCCGCTAAAATCATTCCAAAAATACAAACTATTCTGAAATGCTTTGTTTTTTTAGGTAAATTTTATGACTTTTTTAATACTTTCGTAAAAACAAACAAAATATGACAAAAAAGAAACTTTTAACAAAGAAATCGATTACATTTTTAGAAAAATACTTAAATAATGCAGCACCAACAGGATACGAAGCAGAAGGTCAAAAAATATGGATGAATTATTTAAAACCTTATGTGGATGAATTTATTACCGATAGCTATGGTACGGCAGTTGGTGTAATAAATCCAAAAGCAAAATTTAAAGTTGTTATTGAAGGTCATGCCGATGAAATTTCGTGGTATGTAAATTATATTACGGATGATGGTTTGATTTATGTTATTAGAAATGGTGGTAGTGACCATCAGATTGCTCCATCAAAGCGTGTAAACATTCATACCAGAAAAAACGGTATTGTACAAGGTGTTTTTGGTTGGCCAGCCATTCACACCAGAAAAGGTGCAAGTGAAAAAGCCCCAAAGTTAGATAATATTTTTATTGATGTTGGTTGTAGAACGAAAAAGGAAGTAGAAAAATTAGGTATTCATGTTGGCTGTGTAATTACATATCCTGATGCATTTTTTATCTTAAATAAAAACCATTTTGTTTGTAGAGCTATTGATAACAGAATGGGCGGATTTATGATTGCCGAAGTTGCTCGTTTATTAAAAGAGAATAAGAAAAAACTGCCTTTTGGTTTGTATATAACTAATTCCGTACAGGAAGAAATTGGTTTACGAGGTGCACAAATGATTACAGAAACTTTAAAACCAAATATTGCTATTGTTACCGATGTAACACACGATACTACCACTCCAATGATTGAAAAAAAGGTACAAGGAGAAACAAAATGTGGTGATGGCCCAGTTATTGCCTATGCTCCTGCGGTACAAAATAATTTGCGCGATTTGATTGTAGATACAGCTAAAGCGAATAAAATACCTTTTCAACGAAACGCATCGTCTAGAGCTACAGGAACAGATACCGATGCTTTTGCTTACTCTAATGGTGGCGTACCAAGTGCTTTAATTTCTTTGGCGTTACGCTATATGCATACTACGGTAGAAATGGTTCATAGAGATGATGTTGAGAATGTTATTCGCCTTATTTACGAAACATTACTTAAAATTAATCCGAAAGATGATTTTAGTTATTTTAAATAATTACTGTGCGTAAAATAAAACTCGCTTTATAGAAATATAAGTAATCGTAATTCTAAAGTATTCATTTATTTAGACAAACTTATGCTTTGATGATTTGTTGGCTAAAAAATATTGTATATATTTACATAAAATATACAGAAAAGTGTATATACATAACACTATTTGTGTTTATATATGCGATAGTATTGAATATATAAACTAGTTGGCGGTAATTTAAAAATCAAACTATATGGAGGATTCAATTAATGATTTAAAAAGCCTATTCCAAGAAGCAAAAGAAAGAAGCGAGTTTGACTTTGTTTTGACTTTATTGAACTACAGAGGAATGGGAACTCATAAGTTAATGACCAATTTATACGAATGGTTTGACGCAATCGAATTTTACCAAACTTTATATAACAATCATAGTGGAAAAGAAAAAACAAGAATAGGTGCTTTAATTTATTCAACTTTTTTCGAGAATAGTGATTTTTACAATATTATTGGTAGTCTATGTAATGTAAAACTTGGATACAAGCCTTCATCATACTTGTTTTGGAAGACCAATAAATATGAAAGGTTATTAGGGATTGGTGAAAAGCAAGAAGCATTATTTGAGCTTCTACACGATTCAGAAAAACAACACATAATCGATTTTTTTAAAGAGAATCATATTAAGGAAATAAGGAATACTTTCTTTCATTCCGCCTATGCTTTAAGTGAGGAAGAATATATACTTCACGATTCCAAACCAATTATTATTGAAAGTTTGGGAGTTTCATCATTTAACGTTTCAGAATTCTTTTATCCTAAAGTAGAAAATATTTTATCTTTTTTTGAATCATTTAAGACACTATACCTAAATGCTTTTTCAAGCTATAAAGAAGACAAAGTAGTTAATGGATCATTCCCAAATCCTTGCGAAATAACAATATTAGGTGGTGATGATGGACTAAAAGGTTTTAGAATTAAAAACTCTGTTCAATTCTATGGCGAATGGCACGATTCGGGAATATGGTATAATGAGAAATATGATATGTATGAAGGACATAACATTAATTTTAATATGCCGGACATAGAAACAGTTGAAATTCGAGAACAGCTAACTCGTTATGAGAATAAAGAAGATATTAATCAAAGTGATGTTGAATTTCACGAACTTGTAAAAAATATATCTGACAGGAAAGAACCTTCTGAAATTGCAAGAGCGACTAATTTGTTACTAAAATTTGGTGGTTTAAGACAAAAGAAAATGGATGAAGAAGAAAACCCATTTAAAAAAAGAAGTTTCCCAAAATATATTATCCCGTTTTATGAAAAAGCCATCGAAATTGGTGATGGATTATTTGATACAAAACCAATTCAAGAAGAAATAGACAGATTAACTGAACAACTAAATCAATAAAAACTACCGCCAACATTGTATATAAGGCATTGGGCGAGTGATAGTTAAATTGAACAATTATGAATATAAATAAACGGTATAGTAAATTGAAAATTAGGTGTTCCAAAACGCCCAACGCCTCATATACTTACCGTTAGAGGCAAGCAAAAAATAGCAGATGAAAACAACATTTTTAGGTCACGGATTAAATTCTGAAAATAAATATAATGTTGGTAAACAATTAGCAACATCTTTTGAAAGCCCAAAATATAATTCATTTAATGGTTTTGTTGCTTTTGCTTCAATTGCAGGTGTCAGAATGCTTGTACCTCATATAAGAAAAGCAGAAAAGGAATTTCAACAAATACGTTTTTTTATTGGTGTTGATAATAGAGGAACTTCAAAAGAAGCACTTGAATTATTACTAAAAGAAAATATACAAACATACATCTACTATAATAGAAAAGAATACATAACATATCATCCTAAATTATTTCTTTTTGAGGGTAATAAACACGCTCGTGTCATAATTGGTTCATCAAATTTAACAAGTCAAGGTATCAAGAACAATATTGAAGCATCAATTCAACTTGACATTCAATCTAAAAATGATAAACAAGGACAAAAATTAATATCTGAAATTAAAAATTACTTTACTAACTTAATAAATCTTTCTTCAAAACATCTTAAACTACTTACCCAAGAACTATTAGAACAATTAATTAAAGAAAATTTACTTTTTCATCAGTTTCATAAAAGTGGTAAAGTTGAGGAACAAAGAAATAATGATGGTGAAAATTTAGAAGAACAAAACAGTATAGAAATCACAGAATTTGATATAGATACTGGTATCGAACAAAGCGAGAAAGTTTATAGACAAAGTAGTAGATATAATTTTGGTGAGAATGACTATGAAACGTTTGATATTTTTTTGAATAGGTATATAATTTACAAGAAAAATGAAAAACCTTCTGGAATAGTAAGTAAACATACTGATGATAGAGAATTATTTTATTGGTATAGAAAAATGAATGGTTTGTATAATGAAAATTCATTACCTCTTGAAATATTAAATAGACTAATCGAAGTTGATTTTCCATTTAAAGGAGTTGGGATAGAGCGTAAAAGATTAATAAAATGGAATGAGTATTTTAATACATTAATAGAATATAAAAATAAAGTTGATCCCAATAGTTTATACACACACGTTCCACAATTCAGAAATAAATCTAATCCATATTATAAATTAGGAATATGGTGTTCTCATCAAAAGCAAAGAAGAAAAGGAAATGATAATTATCCGCCAAAATGGTCACAATATGAAGAAGATAAAATGAATTCTATAAATTTTATCTGGGAAGGTGCAAATAAAAAAGGAAAAACAAAAGATGACGTATGGACTGATAATTTAGTTGAATTAGAAAGATATTACAGTATTAAAAAAAACTACATAACAGTACCATCACAAAAAACAAAAATTGGAAAATGGTTGAATGACCAAATGACACTTAAATTCAGACAAGATAAAAATAAATCAAATAAAATACTTATAAGTGAGATAAGGCTTGAAATGTTAGGAAATTTACTAAACTCAAATGGTGTAGAATGGGAATGGGAGAAACAAAAACATAGGTTATCAATTGAAAATAAAATCGAAAGTTGGAGAATTCTTGAAAAAATTATAACAAATAATGAAATAAGTGAATATAAAGAGAAAAATAAAATACTATTAAAAAAATATCGTGTTGATGTTGCTCAATTAAGAAGTCAAAGTAAAAAATGGAATAATGAAAAAAATAAATGGAAACTTGAAATTCTTGATAAAGTTGGTTTCCCATATGAAAAACATTAAAGCCAGCCTCTAACAATTTGTATAGTTAATTGCTACTAATCGCTAAACCAAAAGTTAAGTTTTTTAAATAAAGTTTGGTGCATAACTCGAAATTTAGTAATTTTATCACGCAACTAACCATACAAG
>WFNC01000295.1 GCA_015488785.1 Flavobacteriales bacterium
ATATAGAATCGTCAATTTCTTATTTATCTGAACTTAAAATACCGCTAAAAATTGATTTTAATAATACAAAAATTGATTTGAAAAAAGTAATTCACTTGCTTCAGATTTTTTCTGAAGAGATTGCTCCTTCTGAAAGATTTTATGATTTCAATTATATAACTTGTTTTGAGAAAGAAAATTTTAAATCAAAATGTTGTGAATATTTTGGATGGGATAAGCAAACAGTAAATGACATTGTCAATTATTTATTGTGCGACTTAGATGTAAATCGAGAATTTAAAATTAATATAATTGATCGACCATTGATTCAAATAGGAGGAAAGATAATATGGATTTCAACATTTAATAAAAAAAGACGCTGGGAAATTATCTTACACAAAAGGATTGCAACAGAAAGAAATAGACAGTTAAATCTAAAAACTCAAGTTCCAGATACAGAAAAATATGTGTCTGATCTTTTTAGAAATGCTAAGTTCGGAGCCGTAGCAAGTCATTGTTATAATTATGAAGGAAAAGAAGGGGAGATTGATACTCTTGCATATAAGAATAATACTTTATTTATAGTTGAATTGAAATCGACTTACGTAGAAGAAGATATTTTAAAAACTTCTAAATATGAAGCTAAAAAATTTAATTCTTTAGCCTCTCAACAATTAGATAGAGCAACTCAATATGTAAAAGATAATTTTGAAGAATTAAAAGATATTAAAGAACTAAATATTGATTGCTCTATAGAAGAGTTAAAGATTCAAACACTTATTGTTTCAAATATTTACCAAGCAGATAATTTACTATTTAAGGAGAAACACCTAAAGACGAGTTTATTTGAGTTGATGGTTATTTTGAAAAATGACTTGCGTAATATGTCTGTTATACAAAGTGAGGCAGGAGAATTACCAATTGATTTTTTAGAAAAAATGATGAATACTCACAATCCAGACTATAACAATGTAGATTCTATAAATAAAAACCAAGATTACAACCTGTGGGAAGATGCAGATGATTGCAAACCTGACGATATTGTTAATTGTATTAAAAATGAAAAGATTTGGGAAAGAAGAAATCAATCAAAACAGGTACAGTCTGGAGAAATGAAACTAGAATTATTTGACCCTGAAAAGAAATATTTGATATAATTACTATTGTCATTCTACTTGTAAGCCATAGGCTAATTTTAAAACAAGTAGATATGAGTAAATTAGTAAAAAAAGGAATAATTCCTGCGGTAAATTATCATTTATGGAAAGCGTGTAATTATAAATGTAAATTCTGTTTTGGGACTTTTAATGATGTTGAAAAAAACAATCAAAAAAAGGATGCTGCAATTTTAACAATGCAACATATTGTTGATTTTGGATTTGAAAAAATAACTTTCTCAGGAGGAGAGCCATTGCTTTGCCCATTTTTACCCGATCTTTTAAAGATTGCAAAAGAAGGTGGTATGACAACAGCTGTTGTTACTAACGGCACGCTACTAACAGATAAGTGGTTAAAATCCAATCAAGCACTTTTGGATTGGATAGCAATTAGTATTGATAGTGTAAATCAAAAGTCAAACATTGAATCTGGGCGAAATTTGAGAGGAAAGACAATTAGTGAATCAGAATATGTTGAGCTGATAAAAAAAATAAAAAGATATGGTTATAAATTAAAAATTAATACTGTTGTTTCCAGATACAATGTTAATGAGGATATGAATGAGTTTATTAATTTAACTAAGCCCGAAAGATGGAAAATATTTCAAGCGCTACCAATTAAGATTCAGAATGAGAAATTTACATCTGAATTTGAAATTTCATATTCGGAATACCTTAAATACTTGGATAGGCATAAAAGCTCGTCTTATGTAAAAGAAAGTAACTATGATATGAAAGGATCTTATGTAATGATTGAACCTTTAGGACGGTTTTTCAATAACTCGAAAGGTAAATACCAATATAGTTCTAAAATAAATGACGTAGGTGTTGAAAAAGCTCTCAATGAATTAAACTATTGCTTTAAGAAGTTTATAAACAGAGAAGGTTTGTATGAATGGTAAAATTCAATATCTCAAAACGTAAATAGTTTACGTTTTGAGATATTAATTTATAAAGACAAAAGCCATTACAACATAAAAATAACCCATTTAAGTTGGTGTTAATTAACAACAAATTACTATCTTAATCGCCTAATTAATTTTTTTGTATGAATCGCATAAAAGAAGTGCTAAACGAAAAAGGTATTAAACAAACGTGGTTATCTGAAAAACTAGGAAAGAGTTTTAATATGGTAAACGATTATTGTAACAACAGAAGACAACCAAAATTGGAAGTGCTTTTTGAAATTGCAAAAATTTTAAACGTAGAAGTTAAAGATTTGATAAACGAGAATAAAATATAAGTAGTAGATGACTAACGAACAATTAAAAGAGCTAGAAGGTAAACTGTGGGATTCGGCTAATGCTATGAGAGCACACGGTGGACTTAAAGCTTCTGATTATGCTGTACCTGTTTTAGGATTGATTTTCTTGAAATTTGCAGAAAATAAATACAGTCAGCATGAAGAGCAGATTAAAGCAGATTTTGCAAAAGATTTAGGAACTCGAATGGAGCGAACCATTGAAGAAGTAGCTTTGGCTAATTGTGGGTTTTATTTACCTGACAACGCGAGGTATGAGTATTTATTAAATCTTGCAGGTAACAA
Organism: Flavobacteriales bacterium; assembly: GCA_015488785.1. Lineage (GTDB taxonomy): Bacteria > Bacteroidota > Bacteroidia > Flavobacteriales_D > Parvicellaceae > S010-51. The sequence continues at coordinate 2,683 of WFNC01000295.1, forward strand.
AAGAGCAGAAGCTTTGCGAGATGCAATGAAAGGAATTGAGAAATACCAAGATGTTAAATTTCAAGATGTATTGCCAACTGAAGCTTATTTTGAAATAGAGAAAAAGAAAGACGATATATTACCTGAATTATTACGTGCTTTTTCTGATATTCCTGTGGATGCTACGGGAGATATATTTGGGAAAATATATGAATATTTCTTAGGTAAATTTGCAATGAGTGAAGGGCAAAAAGGAGGCGAATTCTTTACGCCAACTTCTGTTGTACGATTTATTGTAGAAGTAATAGAACCATACAAAGGTAAAGTTTATGACCCGGCTTGTGGTTCGGGAGGTATGTTTGTGCAATCTGCCGATTTTATAGCTCGCCAAGGAAAAGATAGTAACAATATTTATGTATATGGACAAGAATACATGGGCGAAACGGTTCGTTTGGCAAAAATGAACTTGCTTGTACATGGTTTGCGTGGAGAGATTACCGAAACCAACTCTTATGACAGTGATCCTTACAATGGATTGGGAAAGTTTGATTATGTAATGGCTAATCCACCATTTAACGTAAAATCGGTAAAGGAAAGTACGGTTAAAAATGACGAACGTTTTTACACCTATGGATTACCGAAAAATAAAGGAAAAAAGGATGACAAAATAAGTGATGCAAATTACCTTTGGATTTCACTCTTTGCAACTTCATTGAATAAAAATGGACGAGCGGGTTTTGTGATGCCCAACTCGGCAAGTGATGCCAGAAATTCTGAATATGAAATTCGTAAAAACATTGTGGATTCTGGAATTGTAGATTGTATGGTAAGTATGCCTACCAATATGTTCCTTACGGTTACTCTACCTGCCACCTTATGGTTTTTTGACAAGCAAAAAGTAAAGACCAACCGTAAAGACAAAATTTTGTTTTTAGATGCACGTAATGTATATCACCAAATAGACCGAGCACATAGAGAATGGACGCCAGAACACCAACAAAATTTGGCAGTAATTGTACGATTGTACCGTGGGGAAACCAACCGCTATTTACATTTGATTGATCATTACCTAAAACAAGC